>NZ_JAMCOU010000027.1:0-16696 GCF_023499985.1 Acinetobacter amyesii
GGATTCTGACTCTGACAGTGACTCGGATTCTGACAGTGACTCGGATTCTGACTCTGACAGCGATTCTGACAGTGACTCGGATTCTGACTCTGACAGTGACTCGGATTCTGACTCTGACAGCGACTCGGATTCTGACAGTGACTCGGATTCTGATTCTGACAGTGACTCGGATTCTGACTCTGACAGCGACTCGGATTCTGACTCTGACTCGGATTCTGACTCTGACAGCGATTCTGATACGGATGTATCAGCGGTGGATGATGTTCGAGATGCTGATATTAATGTCAACCCAGTTACAACAACGGGAATTGCACAGGGAAGTGGAACTTCGGTTTTAACAGTTGGATTGCTTAATTTGGATCTTAATCTTTTAGGTACACCACTCTTTACATTTAATATTCAAGAGGGACATGAGCAGGATGTAACTTTCAATGTTGGGCAGTTAGTTGGTGTGGGTGTAATTAGCCAGCCAACAATTATTCTGCAAAAATTTGAAAATGGAGCTTGGACGGATGTTAATTCGGGCACAGAAGGCGCGACGTTGCTTAATCTGCAAATTCTAGGCAGTGGTTTCCAAACTACAGCTGAAGGGCTTGAAGCTGGTCAATACCGTGTTTACTTTGCTACAGAAAGCGCATTATCTGTCGGCCTAGGAACAACAGTCACTGCAACAGCTGTTGATTATGATTACACTCAAGTTGGTACAGTTGAAGGTCAAGAAATTACTGGAAATGTACTAACTGATGCAGATCATCCTGCGGGTAACGATACGGTAACTACAGATACGGTAGTTTCTAAAGTCTCGGTGGATGGGCAATCTGTAGAAACAAATGTTGACTCTGCAGGTGTAACAATAGTTGGTAAATATGGAACATTGGTAATTGATTCAACAGGTGAATACACTTACACGCCAAATAACGATATATCGAATATTGGCAAGCAAGAAGTATTTAACTATACGATCACTGATCCTAATGATACAAATGCGGCTAACAATTCGGCGCAATTGATTATCAATATAGGTAGTCCAGATGTGACTGGTGTTGTAGATGCAAATGATGATGCTGGAACTGTAGTGATTAATACAGCCAAAGCGATTACACATATCGATCATGCCGATACTCAAACAGCACAAGCTACTAGTGGTACGGGTGTGACAACACAAAGTGGCAGTTTGGATTTTGATATTGGTCATTTGAACAACGGTCAAATTACCATTTCAACAGGGGCGGTAGTAACTCGTGGTGCAGATACCACCGTGACTTATACGTTGTATAAAGATGGTCAAGCAGTTGCTGGCTATACAAATATTAGTGCAACGGCAGCTGATACGGCAGGTGTGATGCTAGCAGAAACGCTACACACCATTAACTTGAGTGCGTTAAATCAACAACCTGGTAAATACCACTTAGAATATACAGTTACTAAAGACGCGCAGAACTGGGGTACAAATATAATCCCAGTGTCCTCTGTTGCACCTCTGGTTACTGTGGCGATAGATGGTTCATCTTTTGTGATTGCAGATACCAATACAAGTTCTTCACAAAACATCGTGCAGGGCAACTTGTATGCTGACAATGGTACAGGAGTTGATACAGTTGATGGCTATGCAACCAAAATTGTGATTGGTACGACTGAAATTATGTTCGGTGAAACCAAAACTATTGCTACTACTCATGGTGTACTGACAATTTCAGGAAATGGTGATTATGTTTATCAAGCAGATGCTGTGGGTAATGTAGTAAATGCGGCAACGGATACGATTCAGTATACATTGGTTGGTCCGACGGGCGCATCTGATACGGCAACATTAACTGTTACGCCTCAGATCAATAGCAGTGGTATCGTTGAAATGAGTACAGCGGGGAATGATACATTCAACACAGGAACTGGTGCAGATACAGTCATCTTTGACTTGTTAAATGCAGCTGGAACTGCGGGTGGAAATACAACCCTGACTGGAAATGATGTATGGACTGACTATAATGTAAATGAAGGCGATACGCTGGATCTACAAGGTTTGTTCAAAGACATTACTACGCCGTTAACAGCACAGAATATTGGTCAATATGTCAAACTTGAACAAGATGGTGAAAATGTTAAAGTCAGTGTAGATGTCGATGGACCTACACTTGGTATAAGCAACTATACAGGTCTTGTGATCTTGAACAATACTGATGTAACTCTTCAGGAATTGATCAATAAAAATCAAATCATTTGGTAATTATTAAATGAATAAAAAAGAGCCTCCTCGGAGGCTCTTTTTTATGTTCTTCATAAACACCACTAGATCCAAATAAAATGTGAAATTCATCAAATTAAAATAAACAACATGTGTATAGATCTCAAATGTATGTGATTTTGGTGATTAAATTTATAAAAATAATAAATAAAATCAAGATTATAAAATTGTGAAAGATACTAAATTACGCTATTTTTTAGAGGTGAATTTTTTGAGATTTTTGCTGTGAATTTAAAGGCAATTTTATGGGTGGGGAGTATTGGATTTGCATTACATGGTTGTACCACCATGCAGAGTTTAAACCCAAATTCATTTAATCATTATGCATTACCACAAGAAGTGATCAATCAAAAAGGGCTAAATAGCTCAAATGGAAAGGCGAAAGAATACGTCTATGATTGGGGACCACAAAAGAAAAATATGGAAGCAGAATCACTCATACCCAAGCAAAATATGAGCAGTTACTGCCAAGCCAAAAATGGCAAATTTATTCAACTGAATAAAAGCAATTTGAACCAAGTCAAAAATGCATGGAGTCGTAAATTATTAGCGACCTATAGCAGTATAAAACAGAGCACAGGTGTGTTTCAGTGTAGTCAGGCAGATGGACAACGTTGGATGGTTGCTATTGAACCCGTTTCAGAGCGTAAATCGAATGACCGTTCTGAAACCCGCTTAGTGAGTTTGTATACAGCAATTATTGGACCCGAAGAACGTCGCAAAAACTATAATAAACAAGAAGAAACTGTAGCTAAAAAAGCCACACCAAGCAAAGCAAAAGCAACGACAACAAAAAGCAATGCGAAAGAGGAAGCAAAAAAAGAAGTAGAGACTAAAAAAGAAACCAAAGCCAAAGAGCCTGAAAAAAAACCTGTAGTGAAACCAGTTGCAGAAACATCGCAACAGATACAAATGCGCTTATATGTGAATGCACGACGCGACTTAAATGCAGGAAAAAACCAAGTCACCGCTTGTAATAATGCACAGCGCGCTTATAGCTATGGCAAATTAAATGGTGCAAATGCCAATAGAGCCTATGCTGAATCAGGTATGCTCGTTGCAAAATGTTTAACGTCAGTGCCTGCTTATAGCAAAAGTTATCCAAACGCCAATGCAAGAGCAAAAGGCATCTTACAAAACTTAGCGACCAACTATAACCATGCAGGGGCAAAAAATATGTTGAATCGTATGAAATAAACCTCAACAGGATAAAAGCCATTTGGGGAAATACGCTTTTATCCTGATCCAATGATGTACTCAGATAAAGTTTTAAAAATAATAAGGAAAAACCATGAGTTCAGTAAATGAAATTTATTTTAATGCACCATTATTTGACCGTGAATTGACAGAAATTTTAGTTGATATCGAGCAAACACCCTTCTTTTTGAATGATCGTGGGCATCCAACATATTTAGCATCACTTGGGGCGGGGATTCATTTAATTACAGAGTCAGCCACCAATGCGAAAATGACGATGGGAAATCCCTACGATGTACCTTCCGAAATTTCGACTAAAATTACCAATTGGGGGGAGCAAACGGAGCTTGAATTTGAAGGGCAACACTTCGAGTTTATGCCATTGGTGGCGACCAAAGAAACCGCGGCAGCTTTTGGTATCACCTTAGTTCAGGCAGATGAAGCGATTCAGATTCATTCAAATCAAAAACGACTGTCAGAAATTCATTATGAATACGGCATGATGGCAGGTCATTGTTTTGCTTATCTAGACGGCGGTAAGCCTGACTGTAGTGGAAAAACCTTATTTCCTTTTGTGGCTACTGATTTAGAACATCATGACTTTCCGCATATTTTTAGCGCGACCGATCAGGATCAACTGCCACTGGTCATCTCAGTAGGGCGCTATTTTCCTAATCTAGGCAAGATTTACTTGGCAGATTTATGGGTCAATCCCGGAGATGCTTTATATATTCCAGCGAAACCCAAATATTTAAATCCTGAGTTTATTGACCTCCATAATAATCGTAACGCAGCACTTGCCTGTTGGCGAGGTGACAGCAATAAATCGACATTGACCACCCATAGTTTGCTCGATACCCACGGACATTTTTACTGGTATTGGAATAGAAGGCCAACGATTCATCCTCTCATCTATGCACCGACTAGCAAAAATGAATAGTTGAGTTACATAGACCAAACAGCAAACACAGCACTTCATGATACAAAGGTGACTCAAGTTTTGGGAGTTTGGTCTATGGCTTACGGTTTATCTAAAAAATTACATCTACGTTTTTCACGACCTGCAGGTTTGGCTTTATTGACGCTCATCATGCTTGGGACGACGCAAGTGAGTTTAGCGAGTCCGACGGTCGATCAGCTCAGTCAATGTTTAGTGAAATCGACCACTGCTGCGGATAAAACAGCGGTGCTGCAATGGACCTTTTCTGCCTTGGCAGCGCATCCAGATTTAAAACAATACAGTAATGTCAGTGATGCGCAAAAAACGCAACTCGATAAAAATCTGGCTCAAGTGATGCAGCGAATTTTGGTGGAGCAATGTTCTACGCAAACGCAGGCTGTAATTAAAGCCGACGGTCTACAGGCTGTAGGCGAAAGTTTTCAAGAGCTTGGTAGTATCACGGGGGATGAAATATTAAAGACGCCTGAAATTAAACAACAATTACAAGGCGTACTGCGTTATGTCGATTTGAATAAATTGGTGACCAAATTTTTAACCCCAGAAATTTGGAATAAGTTAGGTGTGGTTCGTTAATTTTATTTTGAGTAAATAAAAAATGCTCCTTTTATACAAGGAGCATTTTTTATGGATTCACCCTAAATGGATGATGATCCAATGCGTTTTAGTTTGGTGACTCAAGCATTAAATGGTAATCGTCGCGCCTAATGCTTTAACAAATTGCGCCATCCACGCAGGATGAGCAGGCCAAGCAGGAGCAGTAACTAAATGACCGTCGGTCACTGCATCCGTGACTGCAATATCTGCATACTGACCGCCAGCCAGTTTAACTTCGGCGGCACATGCAGGATAAGCGGAACATGTACGGCCTTTCAGTACATTGGCTGCTGCCAAAATTTGCGCACCATGACAAACCGCTGCAATCGGTTTTTTCGCTGCGTCAAATTCGCGTACGATTTCAATCACACGTGCATTCATACGTAAATATTCAGGTGCACGACCACCCGGAATCACTAAGCCGACATAGTTATCTGAGTTAACTGCATCAAAGTCATAGTTAATGGCAAAGTTATGACCGCGTTTTTCGCTATAGGTTTGTTCACCTTCAAAATCATGAATCGCTGTGGCAATGTTGTCACCGGCTTTTTTGTCAGGGCAAACGGCATGAACGGTATAACCAAGACCAACTAAAAACTGAAAAGGTACCATGGTTTCGTAGTCTTCAGCATAGTCACCTACAAGCATAAGAATTTGTTTTGACATAATGTAACCCTCTGTTGAAATATGATTTATATCAATTTTTCATTTACCTTAGCATATTGGAATGACAGTTTTAAGCAGGCTGTAAATTCTTTAGTTGTATATATTTATTTAGATTTATAAAAAGTTATGGATGGTTATAGTTCAAATTATGATGAGTCTAGTAGGCTAGCTGTTATCAATTATTAATGACTTTAGTGTTTTTCACAAATTTTTAAAAAGTTAAATATTTACCTCTCCCTTGCGCAGCACTGCTGCTTATCTCCTAAAAGGAGAGGGGGGATATCCAAAAAATCGTTTAAGTATTTATTCACTTTGAAAGCTCCCTCTCCCATTGGGAGAGGGATAAATCACAGCAAATCAGGATAAAATTTTTCATAGTCTAGATTTGGTTCATGAGTTACTTTCAGCTTGCCTTTAGATCCTGTGACATAGCTATTGATCTCTTTAAGTGGTTTCTCATGCCAACCGATATTGAATGCACAAAACGTATTTTCTTTTTTAAAAAATTCTAGATGACTGTATGGCAAGTGATTGTGAATCCAATATGCAATCTGTTTCCAATTATTTGGGTCTTTTTCAATTAAATCGATGAGTGAGGGAATGATAATACACGCCGTTGCACCGTAGCCTTTTGCGTCAGGATAGTCCCAAATATGGCTTGCAAAGTTTTTCTCATTGCTCGCGCAGTTGTGTCCTTTTTCATTGCCGATTTGGTTCACGCTTGGTGAACGGTACGCGGAACGAATAGCGATACGTCCAAACTTTTCTTGTAATGGTTCGAGCAGTTGCTCGCACAGTTGTGTACCTGTGTAGATTGCTTTTTCGGGATGGTCGGGGAAGTTGGGTACACCATACCAGTTTGCGATTTCACTATAGAGAAAGTCACGCATAAAGAAAGACTTTGAAAGTTGGATGCGTCCTAAGTCTTCAAGTTTGGCGATAGAGGATACTTTTTTGATGGTCATGTTGTTTTAGTCTAAGTGTTTAGACTGATTTTATTATTAAATTTATTAAAATTAAATATTTACTTCTCCCTAACCCTCTCTTTAAAAGAGAGGTAATTTCTATTACAGAATCCATAACGGTGTTAAATTAGCAATGGAAGCTCCTTCTCCCTCTGGGAGAAGGCGGGGGATGAGGGTAATTAGAAGTCACGCATAAAATGGACTTTGGAAGTTGAATACGTCCAAAGTCCTCAGGTTAACGATAGAGGATACTTTGGATGATCATGTATTTTAGTAAAATATTTTCTAAATAATTATATATTTATTTTTATTGCGACAATCGATTTTAAGGAGCATTAAGTATAACTTCAATATTTGAAATTATTTGTTTTTATAAGATAATTTCTCTTAATTATTTTGGGGTATTTAAAAGAAAAATGAGCTATGAGTATGCGCTACCAGCGCTTTTACTAGTCATTTCAAATTTATTGAAGACTGGGCTTACAACAAAAAAGGGAATTTGGGATACGGCGTATGATTTTTTTAGTGGTTTACCAGTTGATCTAACTTTTGTTGCTGTTTCTGTCATATTGTTATCATCTGATACTGTAGATAGGAATGCCATGCTATGGGGTTTTTTATGTTTCTTTGTTGGGGCATTTCAAACAGCATTTATTTATAAGGGACAGCTTATCTTGTATGATGATAGACGTCCCAAAATGTCTCTATTATTATTAGGAATTAATATTTTAATTACATATTTTGTATTTTATGCGATTTATCAGTGGGGTTCAAACTCATGATTACTAAAGAATTCATTAGCTTAATTACCATTGTGCTTGGGTTTATTGGCTTAATTATGGGATTAATGACTTACATTGTTACTCAGCGTAAAACATCTTTCTATAATGATGCAAAGGCGAAAATCGAACTTGATTACTTAAGGGTGAAGTACGAGAGAGAGTTATATGAATTAAATAATAAATTATCGAAGACAAAGGATCAGTTTAAGGAAATGAATTATTTCCCTTTGGAGGGGAATGGTTATATTGATGAAAATGAAAAAAACATTGAGCTTAATAGTTTCTTAAAAGATGCAGGTTTAGTTAAAGAAGATCTTAAAGTCAAAGAAAAGCAGATATTTGTGCTTACGCCTTTTCATCCAGATTTTGATAAAACGTTTAATGTTGTTAGGGAAGTATGTTTTAATACTAATTATCAATGCTTTAGAGGTGATGAGCAGGATTTTAAATCAGATATATTTCCACATATACTTAAATTTATTGCATCCTCTGAAATTATCATTGCAAATATTACTGGAAGAAATCCGAATGTCTTTTATGAGTTAGGTATAGCTCATGCTTTAAACAAAAAAGTAATATTGATTGCTGAATTTGATTCAGACTTACCAGTAGATCTTAAATCTAAACGTGTTCTATTTTATAAAGATTTAAAAGATTTATATCACAAGCTTCCTTATGAATTATTGAAACATCAATAAAAGAAAACCCGCTTTCGCGGGTTTTTTTCTCAAAACTGATAAGATCAACCAATCAATTTCTTCATCAATTCATTCACTTGAGCAGGGTTAGCTTTACCCTTAGACGCTTTCATCACTTGACCCACCAGACCATTGAAAGCTTTCTCTTTACCAGATTTATACTCTTCAACCATCTTCTCATTGGCAGCAAGTACTTCCTGAATCATCGCTTCAATTGCACCTGTATCAGTTTCCTGTTTCAAGCCTTTTTCCGCAATAATTTCGTCCGCAGTTTTGCCTTCTTCCCACATAAAGCCGAACACTTGTTTCGCGATCTTACCGCTGATGGTATTGTCCACAATACGTGCGATCATGCCACCCAGTTTCTCACTCGACACAGGAGAATCAGCAAGGTCTAGGCCTGCTTTATTTAAAGCACCTGAGAATTCACCCATCACCCAGTTCGCAGCAATCTTACCTTGTGCAGCACCACCAGCAGCTTTCACCACATCTTCGTAAAACTCTGACATTTCACGAGTCAGTGTCAGTACGTGAGCATCATACTCAGTCACACCGAAGTCAGCCACGAAACGCGCACGACGAGCAGCAGGAAGCTCAGGCATTTGCGCTTTAATCGCTTCAATTTGCTCGTCTGCAATGATCACAGGTAACAAGTCAGGATCAGGGAAGTAGCGGTAATCGTTCGCTTCTTCCTTCGAACGCATAGAACGCGTTTCCATCTTCACAGGGTCGAACAAACGTGTTTCTTGGTCGATGGTGCCATCCCATTCCAAGATTTCCATTTGACGTTCAATTTCAACATTGATCGCTTGTTCAATGAAACGGAAAGAGTTCAAGTTTTTCAACTCACAACGCGTACCAAACGGTTGACCCGGACGACGTAAAGACACGTTACAGTCTGCACGGAACGAACCTTCTGCCATGTTACCGTCAGAAATGCCTAACCAACGAACAAGCGTGTGAATCGCTTTAATGTAGGCAACAGCCTCTTCAACCGAACGCATATCGGGTTCAGATACGATTTCAAGCAGCGGTGTACCAGCACGGTTTAAATCGATACCAGATTGACCTTCAAATTGGTCATGGATCGATTTACCTGCATCTTCTTCAAGGTGAGCACGGGTTACGCCAATGCGCTTAACCGTACCATCTTCAAGTTGAATGTCGATATGACCCAAGCCCACAATCGGATTGTCCATTTGGCTGATTTGGTAGCCTTTTGGAGAGTCAGGGTAAAAATAGTTTTTACGTGCAAATACAGAAGCTTGGTCGATGTAAGCATCGATACCCAAACCAAAGCGAATTGCAAGATCAACCACTTCTTTGTTGAGTACAGGCAATACGCCCGGCATTGCAAGGTCAACTAGGCTCGCTTGTGTATTTGGGTCTTGACCAAATGTGGTAGATGAGCCTGAGAAAATTTTAGTATTGGTCGCAAGCTGAGTGTGAATCTCGATACCAATAACGACTTCCCAACCATCAATCAGGTTAGATTTTGGTTTAGCAGCGTTCTTAGCCATTATGCATTCTCCTCAGCAATTGCAGCGCGTTGTGTATGCCAATCGGTTGCTTGTTGGTACTGATGCACCACAGACAACAATTGAGATTCTGACCAGTAGTTACCAATCAGCTGTAAGCCAACAGGTAAGTTGTCTTTGTCAAAACCAACAGGCGCGTTAATCGCAGGCAGACCTGCCAAGTTCACTGCGATGGTGTAGATGTCGCCTAAGTACATTTCTACAGGAGACAGGTTTGCACCAATTTTATATGCAGTCGTTGGTGCAGCAGGAGCAGCAATCACGTCTACAGATTCAAATGCTTTTAAGAAATCTTGTTGAATTAAACGACGTACTTTTTGTGCTTTCACATAATAAGCATCGTAGTAACCCGCAGAAAGCGCGTATGTACCAATCAGGATACGTTGTTGAACTTCTTTACCAAAACCTTCAGAGCGTGAACGCTTGTAAAGATCCATCAAATCCACAGGATTTTCTGCACGGTAGCCATAACGTACACCGTCGAAACGAGATAAGTTAGACGATGCTTCAGCAGGTGCGATCAAGTAATACGTCGGTACGTAGCTTTCAGTCATGTTTAGGTCAATCTCAACCAAGATTGCGCCCATTTCTTCAAGCTTTTTCAACGATTCTTCAACACGTGCTTTCACGTCTGCATCTAAACCAGCAACATTAAAGTACTGTTTCGGAATACCGATGCGTAAGCCTTTTACCGATGTACCGTTCAGGTTCGCCACGTAGTTATCGACGTCTTTTTCAACCGAAGTTGAATCTTTCGCGTCATGACCTGCCATCACGTTCATGAGGTAAGCACAATCTTCAGCAGAACGTGCCATTGGGCCGCCTTGGTCTAAAGATGATGCATACGCGATCATACCGAAACGTGACACACGACCATACGTCGGTTTAAGGCCTGTTAGACCACAGAAAGATGCAGGTTGACGGATTGAACCACCGGTATCTGTACCTGTTGCGAACGGCGCAAGATCAGCTGCTACCGCTGCCGCAGAACCGCCTGAAGAACCACCGGGAACATGGTTTAAGTTCCACGGGTTCGCAGTCGCGCCATAAAATGAATTTTCAGAGGTCGAACCCATGGCGAATTCATCCATGTTCACTTTACCTAAAGTGACAAGGCCCGCAGCTTTACCTTTCGCTACAACGGTCGCGTCGTAAGGAGAGATAAAATTGTCCAGCATTTTAGAACCTGCAGTGGTTTTAATGCCTTGGGTACAGAAAATATCTTTATGTGCAATTGGTACACCAGTCAACGCAGTTGCATTGCCTGATTTAATTGCAGCATCAGCCGCATCTGCTTGCGCAAGTGCTTGTTCAGCTGTCACGGTCACGTATGACTTGACTTGAGCATCGATTTTTTCAATGCGTTTTAAATAGTGTTCAGTCAATTCGCGTGAAGAAAATTTAGCGCCAGCCAAACCTTCAGACAATTCACGAATTGATAAGCGATGTAAATCTGTCATGGGAAATATTTCTTTACGTTTAATTTGAAAAAATGTTGACCTGAATAAAAATTATTCAATCACACGCGGAACAAGGTACAAGCCATCCTGTACGGCAGGAGCAACTGCTTGATATGCTTCGCGATGATTGGTCTCAGATACCACGTCTTCACGTAAGGGCTGTGGATTGTCGAATGGACTTTTTAGTGGTTCAACACCGTCAGTATCGATGCCTTTCAGGGTTTCCATCATGCCTAAAATTTTATTTAAACTTTGAGCATAGTCAGCAGATTGCGCTTCATCTAGCGACAATCGAGCCAGATGGGCAATCGCTGAAACTGTTTGTGCATTTAGATCTGCAGAATGCTGTGCATCCGATGTAGACATAACATTACCTAATCAGTATTAAAAAAATTCAAAATATCGTGGCTTATAATAAGCGATTGACTTGTTCAAATCATCACATTTAGTTAAAGTTGCCACCTTGCGTCCATATAAAAGTTTAACTGAGAACGTCCCCGTGATTCTAAAACGACTAATTGGCTTGTTTTCGCCGGATCTTGCCATTGATTTAGGCACTGCAAATACACTTATCTATGCGCCAGGACGAGGCATTATATTAAATGAACCGACGGTGGTGGCAATTCGCCACAGTGGTTCACAAAAAATCGTTGCCGCAGTAGGTCTTGACGCGAAGCAAATGCTAGGTCGTACACCTGCAAATATTTCTGCGATTCGCCCAATGAAAGATGGTGTGATTGCAGATTTTGAAGTCACTGAAACGATGTTGAATCAATTCATTGGCAAAGTGCACGAAAAACGTTTGTTCCCACCTGCACCGCGTGTCGTGGTGTGTGTGCCATGTAAATCGACGTTGGTGGAACGCCGTGCAATCCGTGAAGCTGTATACAATGCAGGTGCACGTGAAGTTCGCTTAATTGAAGAGCCAATGGCTGCTGCAATTGGTGCAGGTATGCCTGTTGAGCAAGCTTGTGGTTCGATGGTTGTCGATGTTGGTGGTGGTACAACTGAAATCGCGATCATTTCACTTCAAGGTTGTGTCTATGCAGACTCACTACGTATCGGTGGTGATGTATTTGATGAACAAATCATTAATTACGTGCGTAAAGCACATGGTTGTGTGATTGGTGAAACCACTGCAGAAAACATCAAAAAAGAAGTTGGTATGGCGCTTCCAGAAGAAGGTGCAAAACCTTTGGAAATCGAAGTCCGTGGTCGTAACTTGGCTGAAGGTGTACCTCGTGCGATTACCGTAACTTCTGACGAAGTGACTCAAGCGATTTCTGATCCACTACAAAACATTGTGTCTGCGGTTAAATCTGCACTAGAGCAAACGCCACCTGAGTTGTCTTCAGACATCGCAGAACGCGGTATTGTGTTGACTGGTGGCGGTGCATTACTTCGCAATCTTGATAAGCTTCTTGCAAAAGAAACAGGTCTTCCTGTCGTGGTTGCAGAAGATCCACTATCATGTGTTACACGTGGTGGCGGTAAGGTTCTCGAATTCTTCGATAACCCTAATCATGACATGTTATTTGTAGGCTAAGAAAAGGACTCGGCGGGTGCAAACGCAACTGTTTTCAAGACAACCGCCATCTTTTCGCTCATTTATCATTGCGGTGATTACATGCTTGGTGGTGCTTTTCTTTGATTGGCGCATGCCGCATGTAATTCAACCGGCCAGAGACGTCTTGTATGCGGCATATAATCCAATTTATGCCCTTGCAAGCTATCCAGTGTTATCGCGAGAATGGCTGAATCAACAAACCAAGTCTGAAGCTCAATTACGTCGTGAAAATACCGCGATGCAAGCAGAGTTAATTCAGGCTCAAGTCCGTTTACAGAAACTTTCTGAACTTTCTGCTGAAAATACTCGACTGCGTGGACTACTCGATACACCACTCATCATTGATGGTCGTATGGAGATTGCCGAAGTCATTGGTACTGATGCTGATCCCTTACGTCATATTATTGTGATTAACCGTGGAGCCAGCAGTCAGCTTAAAGTGGGACAAACTGTACTCGATGACAAAGGCATTATGGGGCAAATTATCAATGTTTACCCACATAGTAGCCGTGTCATGTTGCTCTCAGACAAAGAGCACTCTTTATCCGTGCGGATGGAGCATACCGGTATGCGCGCAATCGTTACGGGTACAGGTGACTTAGGTCGACTTAAGATGGAATACGTGCCAACCAGTGCCAATATCAAAGTCGGTGAAAAAGTCTATAGCTCAGGGCTAGGGGCACATTTCCCAGCGGGTTATTTGGTGGGTACAGTGTCGAAAGTCAGTCGTCACAATAGCGGTGAATTTGCCCAAATTGATATCAATCCTGCTGCCCAATTGGCAGGTGGTCATCATGTGGTTGTGCTATTTTCCGATTCTTTAGCGATGGAGCAACCGCATGTCACTCGCTAAGCTTAGTCGTCATACAGAGCGCGACCCATTATTTCCGATTATCTTTTCCATCATTTTGGCATCCGTGCTGATGGTGTATCCGCTTTCTTATGACCTATCGGGTTGGCGCCCATTATTCATGATGATGATCATGCTATTTTGGGTACTTTGTCAGCCGACGTGGTGCGGTGTTTGGTTTGCATTTGCCACAGGTCTCTTTACGGACTTATTAACTGATGCGCCTTTTGGCATGAACGCACTGAGTTTTGTGGTCATTGCATTTGTGACACGCTTTTTGACCCGTGAACGTCGTATCCTCACATTTGGTAATTTATGGATTATTGCTGCAATGGCAATTTTCGCGCATTTACTGTTTGTGTGGATTGTTCAAGTGATGGGTGGGGCACAGTTTTCATTTGCTCGCCATTGGCAGCCAATTGTTACTAGCTTACTCATTTGGCCAATCATGTATAACTTCCTGAGAAAATGGCGCATATAATTTTAGCTTCGAGTTCTCCTCGACGACGCGAACTATTG
The DNA here is from genome assembly GCF_023499985.1 of Acinetobacter amyesii. Taxonomy (NCBI): domain Bacteria; kingdom Pseudomonadati; phylum Pseudomonadota; class Gammaproteobacteria; order Moraxellales; family Moraxellaceae; genus Acinetobacter; species Acinetobacter amyesii. The sequence goes on from NZ_JAMCOU010000027.1 coordinate 14,040, forward strand.
CAACAATTGGGACTGGAATTTGACATTTTCAGTCCAGATATTGATGAGTCCGTGTTGGAAGGAGAACCTGTGGCGGATTATGTAGAGCGTTTAGCACGTGCTAAAGCTTGCGCAGTACAACAACAATTCCCTGATGCTATCGTTATTGCCGCCGATACCAGTGTAGGCGTAGATGAGCACATTTTAGGAAAACCAGCGTCGAAAGCACATGCTTTTTCTATGTGGGAAATGATCTCTGGACGAAAACATGATGTGTTTTCAGGTGTTTGTGTCAGTACAAAAGATCAAATATACAGTATAGTAGTGCGTACACAGGTTGAATTTCAAACGCTGAGTCTAGCTGACATGGAAAGCTACTGGGCAACAGGTGAACCAACCGGCAAGGCGGGAGCCTATGCTATTCAAGGAATTGCTGCGCGCTATATTCCTTGTATTGAAGGGAGCTACAGCAATGTCGTTGGGCTGCCTTTGCATGAAACCGTACAGTTATTACAGACAGTTAAGGCATTAAATTAACTGCTGCAACACAAGAATTTTTATAATGTTTTGAGTTTTGATATGTCTGACGAGTTGTTGATTAATGTCACACCGATGGAATGTCGTGTGGCGTTGATTCAAAACGGTACGGTCAATGAATTATTTGTTGAACGCACTGTGAAGCGTGGGTTAGTGGGCAATATTTATAAAGGGAAGGTTGTTCGCGTGCTTCCGGGTATGCAGGCTGCTTTTATTGATATTGGATTGTCGAGAACGGCTTTTTTACATATCAATGATATGGTCTGGCAGCGCAATCAACCGACCCCGAACGTTTTTGAGCTGTTACAACCGGGACAAGTACTCACCGTACAAGTCATGAAAGATATGTTGGGTACCAAAGGTGCACGACTTTCTACTGATCTTTCTATTCCTTCCCGTTACCTCGTTTTAATGCCATATGGCAGTCATACGGGTGTTTCACAGCGCATTGAGTCTGAAGAAGAACGTGATCGCTTGCGTAGCATGATTGAACGCATTCAAAAGGAACACAGCTTACCGGGTTCAGTCATCGTTCGTACTGCCGCCGAAGGTATTCCTGAATGTGAAATTGCGCAGGACATGGCTTATTTAGCAAAACTGTGGGAATACATTCAACGTAAACAACGCAGTATTGTTGTGCCTTCATTGATTTTTGAAGAGCTACCTTTACCGCAACGCGTCATCCGTGATTTGGCCAATGAAGATACGTCTAAAATTCAGGTCGACTCACGTGAAGTGCATGGCAAATTGCAAGAGTTTGTTCAAGAATTTGTACCGAGTATGCAAAATCGCTTACTGCATTATCCGGGTGAGCGTCCAATTTTTGACTTGTACAATGTTGAAGAAGATATTCAGAAAGCCTTACAGACACGTGTCGCACTTAAGTCGGGCGGCTATCTGATGATCGATCAAACTGAAGCGATGACCACGATTGATGTCAATACTGGCTCCTATGTCGGTGGCCGTTCGCTTGAAGACACTGTGTTTAAAACCAATATGGAAGCCACACAAGTTATTGCACGTCAGCTCCGTCTACGTAATTTGGGCGGGATTATCATTATTGACTTCATTGATATGCAAGAAGCACATCATCGAGAAGAAGTGATGAGCCAGTTTGAGAAAATGCTTGAGCGCGATCATGCTAAAACCAAGATCACTCAAGTATCTGAGCTGGGTTTGGTGGAAATGACCCGTAAACGCACCCGTGAATCTCTGGAGCATCTGCTTTGTGATTCTTGCCCGACCTGTCAGGGGCGTGGTTATGTGAAAACGGCTGAAACAGTTTGCTATGAAATTTTCCGTGAAATCTTGAGATATGCACGTGCTTATGAATCACAAAGTGGTTTCACTGTGGTGGCACATCCGTCGGTGATTGACCGATTGTTAACTGCTGAAGCACCTGCGGTAGCTGATTTAGAGCACTTTATTAGTCGTGTGATCAAGTTCCAAGTGGAAAATTTATATACGCAAGAGCAATACGATATCATTCTGAGCTGAAATTGTAACAGAATATCGTTAAACACTTGTTACAACTGAGATTTTACTTTTGAACTGTTATTTTGAATACTAGACACATCAAATAGCCAAAGCCATTTTCCTGCATTGGACTTGAAAATGGCTTAGCAAAAAGAGGTGTATTATGGGTGTTAGTAAAACAGTAATGAAAAGTGGTCTTAAAACTGTCGTTGAAGCAAAAGCGATCCATTCAGGTTATATCGTGGATGAGCGTGGTAATGAAGTTCAAATTACAGCGTCTATGATTCGCTCTGCTTGTCATCAGTTACTTAAACAGTGCCGAGCAATTAAAGCTTAAATATTGAAATATAAATAATAATGTAATCCAGAGGGTTAAAGTGCTAACGCGCGATTCTAAATTTATTAATGCGCTAAAATTTTATAAAGAATGGAAAATAAACTTAATTATCAGTGCGTATTTACAAGTCGTAATTAAACAATAACAACGGATTTGTTCACCTAAATTTTAGCTTATACACATAAATTGCTCCAAAAAATCAATCACAGTTCAAATACTAAAAACCCGTCTAGACTTTGCAATGTAGACGGGTTTTTATCTTTTTGGATGGTTCAATTTGCTGTAAAACTGATACAAAAATATGATGCAGGCGGTTAGCTAANCGCCT
>NZ_JAMCOU010000026.1:0-96013 GCF_023499985.1 Acinetobacter amyesii
ACTATCGCCAATTTTCCATCAATGACATTACCGAAGGCGATGATTATGCTGCAATGCGTCAAGCACTGACCCGCCGCTATAAAAAGCATATGTTGCCCGATTTGCTACTAATTGACGGAGGCAAAGGTCAATTACACATGGCGATGGAAGTCATGCAGGAGCTCGAGCTCGATGCCTTTATGGTCGGGGTGTCCAAAGGTGAGGGGCGTAAACCAGGTTTGGAAACTTTGCACTTTACCGATGGTGAAAAAATCCAATTGCCCGAAGACCATAAAGCCCTGCATTTGATTCAACAGGTTCGTGATGAAGCCCACCGCTTTGCCATTACCAAACACCGAGCGAAACGAGATAAAAAGCGCGGCTCTTCGGTACTTGAGGTGATCCCGGGCTTAGGGCCAAAACGTCGTCGGGATCTTCTGACCCATTTTGGTGGCATTCAAGGGGTGTTGAAGGCTTCTGAAAATGATTTAAAACTTGTACCGGGATTAGGCGATGTGATGGCGCGCACCATTTATAAAATCCTGCATGAATAGAGAGAACTAAGTTCAATCGATGACGCATCAAGTCTGAATTTGCCAAAATGCTCATTGACGCATGAGTCACTGATCATTCACATCATTTGATTTTTATACAATGATATAAAAATCAAAAATATGATCAGGGATGATGATGTCACTCGCGCAGTTGTATCAACATATTGAACACAATGAATGGGTTGAGATTCCAGAAGGATGGTTGCAAGGACGTACGATCTATGGCGGCTTAGTGGCTGGCATGATGATGCACAAAGCCGTTGCCCTCATTGCAGATCCGCAGCGACGTTTACTCAGTTGTAATGTGACCTTTGTTGGGCCAGTACAATTGGCGCCCGTGCGTTTAAGTGCGGAAATTTTAAGACAGGGCAAATCCGTCACCACCATTGAAGTTCGACTTTGGCAAGATGATGCCGTACAAAGCATTTTATTGGCGAGCTTTGGTGTTCCACGTGAATCAAGCATTGTCGTCAATCAGGAGCGTCAAGCACCCGATTTTCCTGAAGTGAGCAGCTTAAAGATAGCCGAACATCATCCACTTGCACCCCAGTGCTTTCAGCAAATGGATTTGGCCTGGGTAGATGGGCAGTATCCGTGTACAGCAAGTCAAAAGCCTGACTTTAGTGGTTGGATGCGTTTTAATCCAGAACGCCATGATAACCGTAAGATGACCGTCGCTGATTTACTGGTCTCGATGGATATGTGGCCGCCCGGTGTACTGCCTATGTACAAAACCATGGCACCTGCGAGTTCTTTAACGTGGACATTGACTTATGTACATCCCTTGCAATCAAGCTTGCATAATTGGTTTAAATATAAAGTATTTACCGATTATGCAGCGGATGGATACGCTACAGAATATGCTCATTTATGGGATGAAAATAACCAGTTGATAGCGATTGCGCGACAGACTGTTACGGTGTTTGCCTAGTGACACTGTGGGGCATTTCGTATAAAGTGAGTGCAACTAACGATGGATAAATCCTCAAATTATTTTGCATTTTCATCGTGCATGAGGGGAAAACTGGGGTGTCTATGACAACAGGTCGAATCCTGAATATTCCTAATATTTTAACATTGGCACGAATTGCTTTAATTCCTGTGTTTTTGTTGGTGGCGTACTGGCCACCTGCAATGGGCGTGGGTGAGCATGCTGCAAGCATGTCACGTCATATATTGCTGACCGCTATTTTTGTGATCGCAGCTGTCACGGACTGGTTTGATGGCTACCTTGCGAGAAGTTTAAATCAGACTTCAGCATTTGGGCGTTTTCTCGATCCTGTTGCAGATAAACTGATGGTCGCAACTGCGTTGATCGTCTTGGTGCAATGGCAACCGACCATTTCGATGGCCTTTGCAGCGATTGTAATTATTTCACGTGAAATCACGGTGTCTGCGCTACGTGAGTGGATGGCTGAATTAGGCGCACGTACCAGTGTTGCGGTTTCAACCGTTGGTAAATATAAAACAGCATTTCAGATGATTGCGATTTCAGTATTCTTGCTGAATTGGCAACCTCTAGAAATGTTGGCGTATGGATTGCTCTATACAGCCGTAGTTTTAACGTTATGGTCGATGTTTATATATTTGAAAGCCGCATGGCCGTATTTAAAGCAACCTTGATTTAAAGTAAGTTATTAAAAGCTCCGTGATCGGGGCTTTTTTATTGCCGAGTTTTTAGAAAAAATTGAGGGTTTGACTAGTTTGAACAGCGCTTCATTTGATTAGAGCTTGAAGTTAAATGTGAGACGTTGGCGCAAATTTTGGATAAAAAAATTCCCAGATTTTGGGGGAAATCTGGGAAGGAAAATCGGGGTTACTTATCGCTATTATGGAAGATGTTTCCATCTTCTTGATTGCTATTATAGGAAAGCAGATTTAGAAATACATGGAGTTTATTGTAGTGTAATGTTGTGTTTTATTGAGAAATGTATCACAAATTTACATTAAGAATTTTTGATACAAATTGGCCGATAACTTTGGTAGGTTTTGTTTGGATTTAAACAATGAAAATCGATATATGTGATGATAAAAATACATTTAACATTATTTAAATAATAAATACATTTATTTAAGTTTAAATAAAATTGATCAATGGATAAAAGATATTTCAGCAATGATGAAGATCATTTCCCAATGAAAGCTTACACAGACGTCATCTTTGTTTTGCGAAAATAGCAGTGCTCCGAAGCACAAAAAAAGGAGCCCCTTTGGACTCCTTCATGACATTTGAAGCTAAGCGCTTCGCTTGTCTTGCGTAATTTTTAGAGCAATAAAAAAGAATCCCCAAGATTGGAGATTCTTTTCAATTAAAGCCTACGCACAGCATAGCTGCTTGTCTTGCGGCGTGGCGGAGCAGTGCTCCGCTTTATCACGCCTCAGGCTTTAGGCCTTCGGCTTTTTCTAAAGATTCATCATTGCTGAAGAATTTTTCACGTTGCTCTTCAAGGAACTTTTTCGCGTCAGCTTCAAACACGTTTAAACGTTTTTCATTGATCAACGTAGTTTGGTGTTTTAGCCATTCTTGCCAAGCTTGTTTAGATACCGTATCAAACAATTCTTGTCCCTTTGCACCCGGGAATGGTGCAAAGTCTAAACCTTCCATTTCAGCCTGATATTTACGGCAAAAAACTTGTCGAGACATATCAATACTCCATTTAACTTGAAAAAGTTATGCGTAAAGTTTTTCTAAACGTGCATGCGCGCGTTCAATTGCTGCTTCAACTTGAGCAGGTGCAGTACCACCAATGTGGTTACGTGCATTGACAGATGCTTCGAGTGTTAAAGCTTTTTCGAAGACATCCGCTTGAATCAAGTCAGAGAACTGTTGAAGTTGCTCAAGGGTTAATTCTGAAAGGTCTTTGCCTTCTTGAACACCGAGAGCAACTGCTTTACCCACAATCTCATGTGCATCACGGAATGCCACGCCATTTTTAACCAGGTAGTCGGCAAGGTCAGTTGCAGTTGAGAAGCCACGCAGCGCTGCTTCACGCATGATGTCAATGTTTGGCACTAGTGCAGGGATCATGTCGGCAAATGCCATGAGTGAGCCACGAACAGTATCAATTGCATCGAATAGTGGTTCTTTATCTTCTTGGTTGTCTTTGTTGTATGCCAAAGGTTGACCTTTCATTAGGGTCAATAGGCTCATCAAGTCACCATATACACGGCCAGTTTTACCACGAATCAACTCAGGAACGTCTGGGTTTTTCTTTTGCGGCATGATTGAAGAGCCGGTGCAAAAACGGTCAGGAATGTTCACAAATTTGAATTGTGCCGATGTCCAAAGAATCATTTCTTCTGACATGCGTGATAAATGCATCATGATGAGTGATGCTGCAGCATTGAATTCAATACCAAAATCACGGTCAGATACGGCGTCTAAAGAGTTTTCAGCGACAGCTTCAAAACCTAGTAATTCGGCAGTGAATGCACGGTCAATTGGGTAGGTTGTTCCTGCAAGTGCAGCAGAACCTAAAGGCATACGGTTGGTACGTTTACGGCAGTCAATTAAACGTTCTGAGTCACGTACCAGCATTTCAAACCATGCCATTAAATGGTGACCAAAAGTCACTGGCTGTGCAGTTTGTAAGTGCGTGAAGCCCGGCATGATGGTATTGGTATTTTTCGCCGCCAAGCCCAAGATACCTTTTTGTAATTTTTTCAATAATTCTAAAATCGCATCGATTTCGTCGCGAACATACAGACGGATATCGGTTGCAACTTGGTCATTACGACTACGACCGGTGTGTAGTTTTTTACCTGTAATACCGATACGTTGAGTCAAGCGTGACTCAATATTCATGTGCACATCTTCTAGGTCAATGCGCCATTCGAAGTTACCCGCTTCAATTTCTGCTTTAATGGTGTTTAAGCCATTAATAATATCGTCACGCTCTTGTTCAGTCAGAACGCCGACTTTTGCAAGCATGGTTGCATGTGCAATTGAACCTGCAATATCTTGTTTATAAAAGCGTTGGTCAAACTGTACAGATGCTGTAAATTCAGCAACAAAAGCGTCAGTAGCTTCGGAAAAACGACCGCCCCACATGCCTGAAGTTTGGGCTTGTGACGGATTTGAGGAATTAGAAGATGTGGTCATGTCGGCTCAATAAGATAAAAAGCATAGAACTGAGCAAGAGTATAGCAAATTCGAACCCAGTTGCCGAAGGGCAAGTTGATCAAACTTTTAGACAAGGTTTGGGCCTATGACAATTTCTGTATTTTCAAGAAAAATGGGCCGCTGGCATTATTTGTGGGAGCTTTTTCTTGCGGGCAATATTGTGGCTTTGGTCTTGGCTTTGGCACAAGCTCATTCGTGGCATGCTTTAAGTTTTTCCAGTGTCATGCAGCATGTGTTGTTTATTAACTGGATTTTATTGGCATTTGCTGCATTTTCAGAGCTTTTGCAAAGTAAGACGTGTGGTTTAAGCATGAAAATGCTCATGTTTAGCGGGTTTGTTTTATTGCAAGCTTTGGTGTTATTCACCACCATAACTTTAAATGTTTTGATCTATTTTGGTGAAAATTTCAGTTTAGCTGGTTTGAGTGCAGACGTTTTAACTGCTGGTGTGGTTTTAAATCTGAGCTATGGTGTGTTGCTTGGGGCATTTTGTTTTCGATATTTATATTTAAGAGAACAGTGGGGTCGACAACATCATAGTGAATTAAACTCACGCATTCAGGCTATGCAAGCTCGGATTCATCCACATTTTTTATTTAATAGCTTAAACAATGTGATTAGCTTGATTGCGATTGACCCAGATAAAGCGGAGCAAATGCTACTGAATTTATCTCGCTTGTTCCGTGCAAGTTTTCAAGAATTGAAGTTGGTAAGTCTCAAAGATGAGATCGATCTGTGTCAGCGTTATTTGGCCATTGAACAAATGCGTTTAGGTGATCGGCTTAAGGTGGAGTGGAAACTAGAAGGTATTGAACAATACGCTCAAGTACAAATTCCACTATTAACTTTACAACCTTTATTAGAAAATAGTATTTTTCATGGAGTTGAAAAGATTTTGACAAAGAGTACGATAAATATATTGATTGAAATATTACAAAATCAAATTAATATCGTTATTACAAATCCCTATACACAGGATACAATTAAATTACGTCAGGGGAATGGTATTGCCATCGAAAACGTGAAACAGCGACTTGAGGCATATTATGGTCAGCATGTCACTTTTCAAACCTACGCAGGCGAGGGAATGTATACGACTGTGGTGCAATATCAATATAAATAGAAATCTCAGTTGACCAATAAAAATAAATGACGTTAACGAGATAAGGAGGAGAAATGGACATCCTAATCTGTGATGATGAGCCTCTAGCAGTAGAGCGATTGTCACGTTTAGTCACTCAACTTGGACATCAAGTGGTTGCGAAAGCTTCACATGGTCAACAAGCGATTGACTTGGCTCAAAGCCTCGAGCCTGATGTCATCTTACTAGATATACAAATGCCTGAAATGGATGGGTTGACTTGCGCGAAATTGTTGCGTGAATTAGACCCCATGCCCGCTATTATTTTTTGCACTGCATATGATCATCATGCACTTGATGCATTTAAATCGAATGCAGAGGGATATTTACTAAAACCAGTTATGCAACAGGAATTGCAGCAGGTTTTAGATCATTTAACTAAATTAACCCAAGCTCAATTGAGCACGATAAAACAAAAAGAAAATATGGACGAAATTAAAATCAGCCGCCATCAAATCGCGGCAAAGACCTATCGTGGTGTAGAGTTGGTACCTGTGGAAAATATTTACTATTTTCTTGCAGATCAGAAATATGTCACTGTTCGGCACAAAAATGGCAGCGTACTCATTGATGAAACGCTGAAAGATTTAGAGCATGAATTTGGTGATCGCTTTATACGCATCCATCGTAATGCCTTGGTGTCTGTGAGCTTTTTAGATGGTTTAGAGGTTGTAAGCTCAGGGCAATATCAAGTGCGTTGTCGAGATTTAGACGAGCGCTTGTCGGTCAGCCGTCGGCATTTACCGAATTTACGCGAGCGAATACAAAAATTATAGGGCAAGGGTTAAAGCACATTGCGAATTAAGCTTGCATTTTCAACTGAGCAAGTTAAGTTTAGAATAATAGCCCAATAGACTGTATTTTAAAATTTATGAATATCCTTAAGATCGCAACTCGACAAAGCCCGCTTGCACTTTGGCAGGCGGAACATATTCGTGCACGCTTAGAAGCACTTCATGCAAATTTGAAAGTTGAGTTGGTGACCTTTGTGACTCAAGGTGACAAGATTCTAGATACCCCCTTAGCCAAAATTGGGGGGAAAGGATTATTTGTAAAAGAATTAGAAGCGGCATTGTTGGATGGTCGTGCAGACTTGGCAGTTCATTCGATGAAAGATGTGCCAATGGCCTTGCCTGAAGGTTTAAGCTTGGCCGTGATTTGTGAGCGTGAAGACCCATTAGATGCTTTCGTTTCAAATACCTATAACAGTTTTGATGAGTTGCCACAGGGTGCGAAGGTTGGGACATCGAGCTTGCGCCGCAAATGCCAAATTTTAAAACAACGTCCTGATCTTGAGATTATTGATCTGCGTGGCAATGTGGGTACGCGTTTATCTAAACTCGATGCGGGTAACTATGATGCGATTATTTTGGCCAGTGCAGGGTTGAAGCGTCTGGGTTTAGGAGAGCGTATTCGTCATACTCTTGAGCCTGTTGTGAGTTTACCTGCAGTTGGACAAGGTGCATTGGGCCTAGAATGTCGTAACCAAGATCAAACTGTATTGGATTTAATTTTGCCCTTAATGCATACAGAGACCAATGCCTGTGTACGCGCAGAACGTGCATTTAATGCATATCTAGAAGGTGGCTGCCAAGTACCGATTGCAGGTTATGCAACCTTAGAAAATGGTCAGATTCATTTGGAAGGTCGTGTCGGTAGTGTTGACGGTCAAACCTTGTTGAAAGCACAGCAAGTAGGTCTTCCTGAACAAGCTGAACAGCTCGGTGTCAAATTGGCCCAAGACTTGTTAGCGCAAGGTGCAGGTGAAATTTTAAAGGCACTGTATTAATACATGCTTTTTATCAATACACGTCCGTTAGATCGTGCAACGCAGCTTAGCTTGACGCTGCGCTCTGCGGGTGTTGCTGTGGCTGAGCTTCCATTACTTGAGCTTAAGCCACGGGCATGGTCAGAAGCATTGGTAGCGTGCTACGCCCAGTTGAGTGCTGCGGATGTATTGGTTGTGGTGAGCCCCTCTGCGGTTACCTTTGGAATGCAAGGTTTGCGTAAGGCAGGCATTTCACTTGATCAGCTCGAACATATTCAATGGGTTGCAGTCGGTGATGCAACTGCAGCAAAGCTGGCTGATTATGGCATTCACAGTGTTGTACCGCAGGTGGAAACCTCGGAGGGAATGCTCACCTTAAGCCATTTAGAACAATTGGAGACTGGGGCTTGCGTTGCATTTTGGCGCGGTGAAGGCGGTCGTCAATTTATGATGCAGCAGTTGCTAGCACGTGGCATTCAGGTTCTCAATTTTGTGCTATACGAACGGCATCTACCGGAAGAGACCACTCAAAAAGTAAAAACACTCATTTCTGAACATCAGTTGTCATCTCCATATTGTATGTTGATCACCAGTGAGGCCAGTTGGCTCAATTGGCTTGACCTGATTCAGTCGCATTTATCAGTGCTGAGTCATGCACATTTTTTAGTTTTAGGTGTAAGGTTGTTCGAGCTACTTGAGCAAAGTCGTATAACACTGAACAAAGATTTTAAAATTATTCAACTCGAAGATTTAAACGCGACACACATATTGCAGCATGTGCAAGTCGTGCAGGGAAATACATGAAGAAGTTGTTTGTCGTTGTGGTCATTGTCGCCGTACTTTGGTTGGCTAAACTCAGTTTTGATTTGTTTCAGGTCAATGCTCAACAAACCGAACTGATGCAACAACAAACTTTATTGCAACAGCGCAATGCAGGTTTGAATGATCAGGTCGTGGCTTTGAAACGTCAGTTGAGCGGCACAACGACCGAGATGTCGGCTGCAACGACATCGAATGCTTCGATTGCTGCTGAGGCGACCCATAGTATTGAGCCGATGTTGGTTGTGGGCCAGCAACTTGATTTGGTTGAATTTGCCATGCAGCAACAACAATTTGCTGTCGCCTTGGAAAAATTAAACCAATTAGATCAACAATTAGATCAGTTGAGCTTGGCACCTGCACTGCGCATGAGTTTGCATCAGGTAATTCAAAAAGACCGTGAAACCTTAAAGCAATATGTGACAGAGCGTCAGTTGCAGTCTGATAAAGTGAAAAATACTCTGCAATCGATCGATCAATTGTTAGAAAAAGAAATATTAAAGCCCTATAGTTCAAAAGAGCAGCAAAAAGGTCTTTCTTTTTGGCAAAAATGGATTCAAGTCGAATCAGTCGAACAACCGAGTCCCGTATTAATGCAGCGTAGCTTGGTATTAAAAGAAATGCAGTTACGTTTAATTTTGGCTCAGCAGGTTTTAAATCAAGGACAATATCCTCAATTTCAACAAGAAATCACTGAAATTATGCAAATTATGCAGCAATTGCCAGATGCTTCATTAAAATTGATACGCCAACGTTTAGAACAATTAAAGGACATTCCGGTTATTTCTGTACCGCTGTTAAATACTCGGGCACTCATAGGATAATCGACTATGAAACATATTTTATTGGCCTATTTATTTATTAGTTTATTGGTTGTCGCCATTATTAGTTTGCTGAGTTTTGGACATGGTGCAGGTTATGTGTATTTATACTGGCGTGAATGGCAAGTTCAATCCAATATTTGGTTTTTAGCATTATTGCTAGCATTACTGAGTTTAGTCGTGCAAATGCTTTGGTATGCGGTTAAACGCTATTTAAGTCGAGAACAACGTAAATCTGAAACGGTCTTTAGTTTTAATAAACTACATCCCTATGAGCAATTGGCTGTCATTTGGCTTTTAAATGCTGCACAAGATCAAAAAAACTTTATTCAGCAAGCTTTTACTGAGTCTGGATTATTAAAAGGGGTGATCGATGCGCGTTTATATTGGATTCAGCAGCAATATGAAACAGCACTAAATGCATTAACTCAGACCAATCCAATGGCTTTTGAACTTGCAGAATTGCAACGGATTGAAATTCATTTATCCCAACAAGAGGGTGAAAAGGCTTTAACGCATCTTGAATTTTTAAATCAACATGAACTATCGCCATGGTTGCAAAAAGTCAGTAGTGCCTATGAGCAGCGCCTAACCACGCTATGGGGCATGTTTGCGTTGCAGTTTCCTTGGTTGTATTTGCGTTCGACACGTTATGGACATTTAGATGAGCTGACAAAACAAGCTTGGTTGGAACAATTATTATCTGCATTTGATCAAGCTGATGTCGATGACTTACAGCATTTAAAGCAGCGTTATTTGGATTTGCAAGATCAAATCACAGAGCGTAAATATGCGGTCAAGGTGCTATGGTTGAAAGTCTTGTCTCGTATGCCAGAGATGAGTCAGGAGCATGAGCAATTGGCCATTCATTTGCTGGAACAGCAATTTAACAAAGAAGTGTTCTTTTTGTGGTTCCAGCAAAAAATGCTGAAGCAAAACCCTGACTATGTGGCTGTAGAACAGCAGATTCAACGTTGGGAAGAAAAGTATCCTGCGCTGCCTGTTTTTAGTTTTGCAAAATGGAATATTTACCAAGCGACAGCACGTCAAGCTGAAGCAGATGCATTGTTAGAATTATATCCAAATGATGTATTAATGAGTTATTTACGCATCAAGTCAGCCTTAAATCAGCAGGATAACTTGATCAAACAATTAAATTTAATATTTGAAAATAATGCCAATTTTATGGAAATTCGAATATAAGGACATTATATGCAAGAAGATTTAGCTCAATATTCATTGGTTCATACTCAACACGTCGCTTGGGGGGATATGGATGCTTTTGGTCATGTAAATAACGTGCATTATTATCGTTATATGGAAAGTGCGCGGATTGGTTATTTAGATCAGTTGGATATATTTAATCAGTCTGTGGTTACGGTTGTGGCTTCAAGCCAATGTAAATATTTAAGCCCAGTGGTTTATCCTGATATTTTAAAAGTGGCAACGCGCGTTGAAGAATTAAGGAATAGTGCATTTCGTATGAGTTATATATTATGGAGTGAAAAGCAACAAAAAATCGTTGCAACAGGCGATGCAGTTATTGTGTGCGTGGATAAAACTACCCTACAAAAAACTTCAATTCCAGAAAGTATAAAAACTAAAATAAAAGCTTTGGAGATTTCAGTGGGAAATAATATTTAAATACAATTTAACTTTATATATTTTAAGGAGTCGTGTTAAAATATTGTAGTAAAATGAAAGTTATATATTGAATAAAAATTTTATTATAATATTATGAGCGAGTTTTCATAAGCATTATTAAAATGAAATTTCGGAGTTAAAGATTATGCCTGATATTAGTAATTTATCAGTTGAAGAGTTAAAGAAGCTTCAAGTAGAAGCTGAAGCGCTGATTGCATCTAAAAAAGATCAAGCGATTGAAGATGCGTACAACCGTATTATTGAAATTGCAGAAAATTTAGATTTAAGCGTTGAACAAATCCTTGAATTTGGTTCAAGCAAACGTAAAAAATCAACTCGTAAAGCGGTTGAGCCACGTTACCGTAGCAAAACCAATGCAGATGACACTTGGACTGGTCGTGGTAAGCAACCACGTTGGTTAGTGGCTGAGTTGGAAAAAGGCGCGAAACTAGAAGATTTCTTAATTTAAGTATAATTCATGAAATCGTCATATCCTGAGTTCAGGATAATTAAACCAGGCAAATGCCTGGTTTTTTTATCTCTTTGAATTGGCTATGCAGAAAAAGTATGCATAATGTGTCTATAAAGAAAAATGTTTAAATGATGGAAAAAAATTGATGGATCGGTTGTGGTGGGATGATCAATAAAACTAATAATATTCGGTGGCTCATTTTTGCTGCGATCAGTTTTTTAATTTTCGTTATGCTGCAAGTACCAGCAGCGTGGCTCATTACAAAGTTTTATAAAAATAACCAAATGCTACATAACGTCAGTGGCAATATTTGGCACGGGCAAGCAGATTGGACACGAGGAAACTTGAAAGGCTCGTTAAACTGGAACACGCGCCCGTGGGATTTGATTTTATTGCGCTTAGGTGCAAATGTTGAAATTCATAGTGGTAATACCAAACTGCAAGGTGTGATGGGGTATGGTTTTGGCAAAAGTATCAGTATCAAAAACTTAGAGGGTCAAATTGCCCCTGAAACCTTAAAAAGTTTTGCCGATTGGCAATGGCCAACGAATGCCATTCAATTAAAAGATGTGCAGTTTAAATATAAGCCACAACAGGGATTTAGTCAGTCATCAGGTGAGATGCAGTGGGCAGGCGGGGATTTATCCTTTAGCTTTGCACAGCGTCAAGAGTCAATGAATGTGCCTGCCATGTTGGCCCAATTAAAAGATGATAATGGCAAATTGTCGATTGATGTTCGAGATCAACGTGAACAAAAAATGATGAATTTGTCACTTGAGCCAGACCTCATGTTGGATGTGCAATTAACCCAGCGCTTTTTGATGAATGTTGCTTCCTATGAAGGTAAGGCTGGATTAGATACGTATGTGATTAGTTCGCGTCAACCTCTATTGAGTGGGGTGAACTGATGGCTGACTATTTAGAAAAAATCCGCGAGATCAATTGGAAGCAAACAGATCGACTTGCACCTGCGGTCTTGGTTTTAATAATTTTGTACCTGTGCTGGAAGTTAGCCGCTTTATTTTGGTTATTGATTGCACCGCCACAAGCCATGCAGTTAGACCGAGTTGAATTGGGTTCACAGCAAACGCAAGTTCCTAATATTAGTTCTTTTGCCTTGTTTCAGGAAAATCGCAGTTTAGCAGCTGACGCGCAGTTAAATATGGTGTTACAAGGTGTGGTGGTTGGACAGCCAAGTCGCTACTCGTCGGCAGTGATTAAGGTCAATGAGAGTTCAGATCGCTACTTGGTTGGAGAAACCATTCAAGGTTCATCATATCAACTGGCTGAAGTTTATTGGGATAAGGTGATTTTAACGCAGGGTAATGGTGCACGGCGTGAATTGGCGTTCCAAGGTATTGAAAACGGATTAGATCAACCGATTGTCCCTACAGCCAATGCAACATCAGGCGGATCTTTGCAGAATAACAGCATGCAAAATACAACTGATCCTGCAAATTTAGGGCAAAGCACAACGCAGTCCGCGATTGGTCAGGCCGTACAACGCATGACTGAAAATCGTGAACAATATATGCAGGAAATGGGGGTAAATCCATCAGTTAATGGTGGGTTTGAAGTTTCAAATCGAACACCTGCAGCCTTAAGAAATAAATTGGGTTTGCAGCCGGGTGACCGCATCATGTCTTTAAATGGGCAGGCGGTCGGTGCAGGACAATCTGAGGCGCAATTATTAGAACAAGCCCGCCGTGAAGGGCAGGTGAAACTTGAAGTCAAACGTGGTGATCAAGTGATGACCATACAACAGGATTTTTAGTGATGTTTCATCACTTTATAGGGTTAGGAAACACAGGCGTATATGGCTTTATTTAATAATAACCGTTCAACTTTAGCTGCCTATGCCATGGTGCCCTTGGTTGCTATGGTCAGCACAGCAAGTTATGCACAAACATGGAAAATCAATTTACGTGATGCAGATCTTACGGCATTCATTAATGAAGTCGCAGATATCACGGGGAAAAATTTTGCAGTTGATCCACGGGTACGAGGAAATGTAACGGTTATTTCCAATAAGCCTTTAAATAAAAATGAAGTCTATGACCTGTTTCTCGGTGTGTTGAATGTGAATGGTGTAGTGGCAATTCCATCGGGCAACACCATTAAACTGGTTCCAGACAGTAATGTAAAAAGCTCGGGCATTCCTTATGATGCGCGCCACCGTGCGTCTGGAGACCAAATTGTCACCCGAGTAATTTGGCTTGATAACACTAATGCCAACGACTTAATTCCAGCGTTGCGCCCATTGATGCCGCAATTTGCACATTTGTCAGCAGTGGCGGGGACCAATGCGCTGATCGTCTCAGACCGTGCAAGTAATATTTACCAGCTCGAAACGATTATTCGTAATTTAGATGGAACGGGTCAAAATGATATCGAAGCTGTGACGCTGCAATCGAGTCAGGCCGAAGAAATGATTGGACTGTTAGAGTCGATGAGTTCGACCGGTGCATCAAAAGACCCGAAAGGGTCACGAATTCGTATTATCGCGGACAATCGAACCAATCGCATTATCATTAAAGGTGATACAGCGACACGTAAACGCATTCGTAAGATTATTGAAACTTTAGATGTACCTGCGGCAGATCGATTGGGTGGGTTGAAAGTCTTCCGTTTAAAGTATGCGAGTGCAAAAAACTTGTCGGAAATCTTACAAGGCTTGGTCACGGGGCAAGCTGTTTCGAGTACGAATTCATCGAATAGCTCAAACAGCAGCACGATGAACAGCTTAATGAATGATAATAACAGCTCGAATTCACAGTCATTCAGTTCACAAAATAACACCAGTTCAGGTATTAACCTCAACAGCAATAACTCTTCCAATAATACGCAAAATGGTATTTCAAGTTTTAATGCCAATGGCGTCAGTATTATTGCCGATACCACACAAAATGCACTGATTGTGAAAGCAGATCCGCAGCTCATGCGTGAAATTGAATCTGCGATTTCTCAGCTTGATATTCGTCGTCAGCAAGTGCTGATCGAAGCGGCGATTATTGAAGTCGAAGGCACGGATACCGATCAACTCGGTGTGCAATGGGCGTTGGGTGATATCAGTAGTGGTATCGGCTTAATTAACTTTGATAACTTTGGTTCTAGTTTAAAGAATATTGCCGCAGGTTATTTAACTGGTGGCGCTGCGGGTGCAGGTAGCGCGGTGAGTGCCGGTACTTCTTTGGTCCTTGGTGACTATCGTGAAGGTAGTGATGGTTCACGCAAACTCTATGGTGCGATGATTCAGGCCCTAAAAGAAAAAACCAAATCCAATTTATTATCTACACCGTCTATTGTGACGATGGATAACGAAGAAGCCTATATTGTGGTGGGTGAGAACGTTCCATTTGTGACAGGCTCGGTCACCACCAATGGTGGTACAGCCAATCCATATACATCGATTGAGCGTAAAGATGTCGGTGTTACTTTGAAAGTTGTGCCGCATATTGGCGACGGCGGCTCTGTGCGTTTAGAGGTAGAGCAAGAAGTTTCTGATGTAAAAGACAATAAAGGCCAAGCGTCGGATTTGGTTACGACTAAACGCGCGATCAAAACCTCGATCTTGGCAGAGCATGGTCAAACGATTGTGTTGGGTGGTTTGATCTCTGACAATACCTTGCATGGACGCCAATCGGTTCCTGGGTTGGGGGCTATTCCTGTACTGGGCAAACTCTTTAGCTCGGAAGGAAAATCCAACAGTAAACGCAATTTGCTGATCTTTATTCATCCGACCATTGTTGGAAATTCTGCTGATGTGAAGAAAATGTCTCAGCAGCGTTACAGTCAGCTCTATAGTCTGCAACTGGCACTGGATAATGATGGTAATTTTGCGAAATTGCCTGAAAATGTGGACGATGTGTATCAACAGCGCATACCTGTTTCAAAAGGTACAGCGCCAGCCCCTGTGTATAAGACGGTACCGACAGCACCACAAATGACACAGCCAGCGGCAGTGGTCTCCACGCCAATCGCCATTGAACCTGCGGTGAAGCGCCAAACCATTACCGTACCGAATGGCAAAGTGGCGGGCATGCCTTAGGTTAGACAGCAGAGTGGTTTAGCTTTAAAACCACAGCATGCTATGATGAAAAAAACGAGCAATAGAGAATTAACTTCATGACTTGGAAAATTCAAGCAATTTCTGGTGATTTAACAGGACAAGAAATTAGTATTGAGCGTGATATGTTGGTGGGTCGCCATCAACAAGCAGATATTGTTTTGCAAGAATCTGATGTATCGCGTAAACATGCTGCCTTTGTACTGAAAGATCAGGCACTCTGGTTGCAAGATCTTAATTCATCCAATGGGACGTTTATTAATGATGTCCGTTTGACTGGTGAATCACTTTTAAAAGAAGGTGATATTGTACAGTTTGCCAGTGTGAAGTTTAGTTTATTGGCTCCAGCTAAAGCTGTTCAGATCCCAGCGGATATTGAACAAAGCGTTGAAGCGTTGCAAACAGAAGAAATTACACCTGTTCAGCAGCCGTCTGAAGCTGTTGCAGTTTCTGAAACTGTGGCACAAGAGTCTGTAGCAAACACGTCTGAGACTAAGGCACAAGAGCCTGTTGTTAAAACCGCAGCACAACAAATGAATGATCAAGGTATGCCAGAGTTGAAAGAGCGAGATGGCTCGGTTCAATTGACTCGTGATGGTATGCCGACCAATGTAGGTGTGCCTAAACCTGCACCAATTCCTGAGGGAATTGACGTAACTGCTGTTCCGAAAAATGAAGCATGTGATGTAGAAATTCCAGCGACATGTGTAGAGCAAGAGCGTGAAGCGCAAAAAAATGCCTCTGTGGGCTTAATCTCAGTCATTGTTTTAATCATTCTTGCAATTATTGCATGGGGCTTGTTTAAATAAACCGAGACATTCCTCAAAAGGCATGCATGGGCATGCCTTTTTTATGGTGAAAATTTACAAAAAAATAGAGGGACATTATGTTTGAAGTTCGTTTAGCAGAACGCCAAATGATTTTATTTGATCTGGATGGAACGCTAGTCGATTCAGCATCTGACTTACATCGTGCGATGAATATGAGTTTAAATGCGTTGCAATTACCGTTGGTCACAGAAGCGCAGGTGCGAAACTGGATTGGGAAAGGGACTTCATTATTTTGTCATAGCGTACTTGAATATTTGACCGGGAAAGTGGATGCCGCACAGCACCACTTTTTATTGGAAACTTTTCTAAAGATTTACAATGCCGATCCTTGTGTCTTGACGCAGCCCTTTGACGGTATTCTAGCGTTTTTGGATTGGGCAAAAGCAGAGCAAAAAATTCTCATTTGTGTGACCAATAAACCAGAGCAACCAGCACGCAGTATTGTGCAGGCACTGGGTATGCATGAATACTTTGATGATGTGATTGGCGGAGATCGTTTTGAAGAGCGTAAACCACATCCCAAGCAGCTAGAGTATTGTGCGGAGCATTATGCCTTGCCGAAACAGCAAATTTTGATGGTGGGTGATTCTGTCAATGATGTAGAGGCAGCACGTCGTGCGGGTATTGATTGTATTGTGGTCAGCTATGGCTATAATCATGGTGAAAATATTCGAGATTGTCAGCCGCAGCACGTGGTTGATAACTTAAAAGAATTATTGGATTGAAATAAGTAGGGTTAAGGAAGTGAAAATGAGCAAGTGTGTAGTATTTCGATGGCGTCACTCAATCAGCATGAGAAGAAATTAACTGAAATTGACCACGCGAAATATAGAGAAACCCAAATGACTACACAAACTCAATTTGAACAACTGAAAACTGCTGGATATAACTTGATTCCAGTATATCGTCAGCGCTTGGCAGATACAGAAACTCCACTTTCTGTCTTTGCGCGATTAAAACAACATAAACAAGCCTATTTATTTGAATCTGTAGAGGGTGGCGAAAACTGGGCGCGTTACTCCATTATTGGCTTGGGCGAGTCCACCGTATTTTCGTGTAATGAAGGGCAGTTGACCGTTCAACATGCTGATGGCTCGGTTGAAAAACAACAATGTGATGACCCGTTTCAATACATTCGTGACTTCCAAGCACAATATAAAGTGCCTACACAGCAAGATTTGCCAGCGTTGCCGAGCTTTACCGGTGGATTGGTTGGATACTTTGGTTATGATGCTGTACGTTATATCGAACCAAAGCTCAATAACGTTCCAGAAGCTGACCCGGTCGGGATTCCGGATATTTGGATGATGCTATCAAAAACCGTCATCGTCTTTGATAACCTTAAGGATACCTTATTCTTAATTGTGCATGCCGATGTAAATGATGCTGAGGCCTATACCAAGGCGCAGCAACAATTGGATGAGCTAGAAGAACTTTTGGCAACCCCAATTGCACTCAAAGCAAATAAGCATACTGCACCACAGTTTGAATCCATCACCGGACACGATAACTTTATTGACTCTATTGCAAAAGTAAAAGAGTACATTAAAGCAGGTGATGTGATGCAGGTTGTGCCAGGTCATCGTATGGTATCCGATTTTGATGGTGAGCCTTTACAGGTCTATCGTGCACTACGTCACCTCAATCCATCGCCATATTTGTTCTTGGTGCAAGGGCAGACACTAGAAAATGACATTCCTTTTCATATCGTCGGTTCATCACCTGAAATTTTGTCCCGTTTAGAAAATGGTGTGGCAACAGTTCGTCCTTTGGCGGGAACGCGACCACGGGGTAAAACAAAAGAAGAAGATTTAGCGCTAGAAAAAGATTTGCTATCTGATGAAAAAGAAATTGCAGAGCATTTGATGTTGATCGATTTGGGGCGAAATGATGTTGGACGCGTTTCTAAAATCGGTAAAGTTCACGTGACTGATCAAATGGTGATCGAACGTTATTCGCATGTCATGCACATTGTGTCAAATGTGCAAGGTGAAGTACGTGATAATGTCGATGCTTTGGATGTTTTTAAGGCAACATTCCCTGCGGGTACGCTTTCAGGCGCACCAAAAATCCGTGCTATGGAAATTATTGACGAAGTTGAACCAGTAAAACGTGGAATTTTTGGTGGTGCTGTTGGTTATTTAGGCTGGCATGGCGAAATGGACATGTCGATTGCGATTCGTACCTGTGTAATTCGTGAAAATAAGGTCTATGTTCAAGCTGGAGCAGGGGTGGTGTACGACTCAAATCCTGAATCAGAGTGGAATGAAACCCAAATAAAAGCTCGCGCAGTGATCAAAGCGGTTGAATTATCATCAAATGGATTGATTTTATGAGTTTTTCACGTTTTTTTTAGAAAAAACACTTGCAAGGATTTCAAGATTTGCTAAACTGCACACCGTTCCGATACGAAACGTACGAAACACTAGGAAACGCCGGCATAGCTCAGTTGGTAGAGCAACTGACTTGTAATCAGTAGGTCCACAGTTCGAATCCGTGTGCCGGCACCATCTTAGAAAGTTTGAGAGTGAGTAGAAAGAACAACACTGAAGTAAGTGTAAAATGGTGAGGTTCCCGAGCGGTCAAAGGGGGCGGACTGTAACTCCGCTACGAAAGTTTCGAAGGTTCGAATCCTTCCCTCACCACCAATTTTAAGACTTCAATAAGTGGTTTGTACCAACATCGTGCGGGAGTAGCTCAGTTGGTAGAGCGGTAGCCTTCCAAGCTACATGTCGCGAGTTCGACCCTCGTCTCCCGCTCCATATCTATTGAAGTGCTTATATTTGCTCTTATAGCTCAGTGGTAGAGCACTCCCTTGGTAAGGGAGAGGTCTCGAGTTCAAATCTCGATAAGAGCTCCAGATTTTACAGTTTAGCAACTTTAAATGTTGCGCAAGATTCCAGAAGCAGGCTTTTTAGTCTGCTTTTCAAGTATTGGGTGTTTATTTTTTTAGGCGATATGTCGGAGCTGGGTTTTACTCAGAATTGTGTTCGACGTAAACGAGGAAGAAAAGCATGGCTAAGGCTAAGTTTGAACGTAATAAGCCGCACGTTAACGTGGGCACAATCGGTCACGTTGACCATGGTAAAACGACTTTAACAGCTGCGATTGCAACTGTGTGTGCAAAAAAATTCGGTGGTGAAGCGAAAGATTACGCTGCAATCGACTCTGCACCAGAAGAAAAAGCACGTGGTATTACAATTAATACTTCACACGTAGAATACGATTCTCCAATCCGTCACTACGCTCACGTAGACTGCCCAGGTCACGCCGATTATGTTAAAAACATGATTACTGGTGCTGCGCAAATGGATGGTGCGATCCTTGTTTGTTCGGCGACTGATGGTCCAATGCCACAAACTCGTGAACACATCCTCCTTTCTCGTCAGGTAGGTGTACCTTATATCGTTGTATTCCTAAACAAATGCGATATCGTAGACGACGAAGAATTAATTGAATTAGTAGAAATGGAAGTTCGTGAACTTCTTTCTACTTATGACTTCCCAGGTGACGACACTCCAGTAATCCGTGGTTCTGCTCTTGCAGCGCTTAATGGTGAAGCTGGTCAATACGGCGAAGATGCTGTAGTTGCTCTTGTTGAAGCTCTTGATTCTTACATCCCAGAACCAGAACGTGCTATCGACCAAGCATTCCTTATGCCAATCGAAGACGTATTCTCAATTTCAGGTCGTGGTACAGTAGTAACTGGCCGTGTTGAAACTGGTATCGTGAAAGTAGGCGAAGAAGTTGAAATCGTTGGTATTAAAGATACAGTTAAAACAACTGTAACTGGCGTAGAAATGTTCCGTAAACTTCTTGANGAAGGTCGTGCGGGCGAGAACTGTGGTGTTCTTCTACGTGGTACTAAACGTGAAGACGTTCAACGTGGTCAAGTACTTGCTAAACCAGGTACAATCAAACCGCATACTAAATTCGACGCAGAAGTATACGTACTTTCTAAAGACGAAGGTGGCCGTCATACTCCATTCCTTAACGGTTACCGTCCACAGTTCTACTTCCGTACAACTGACGTAACTGGTGCGATCTCGCTTAAAGAAGGCGTTGAAATGGTTATGCCTGGTGACAACGTAGAAATGTCAGTAGAATTAATCCACCCAATCGCAATGGATGCTGGCTTACGCTTCGCGATCCGTGAAGGTGGCCGTACAGTTGGTGCGGGTGTTGTTTCTAAAGTAACTGCATAATATAATACAGTTATCTTTGTACAGATCGAGAGTTTCGACTCTCGATTTGCTCTGCAGGTCAGTAGTTCAATTGGTAGAGCGTCGGTCTCCAAAACCGAATGTTGGGGGTTCGAGTCCCTCCTGGCCTGCCAAATTTTTTTAAAAAGAAGCTTGATGCTGGCTCAACTGGTCATATAATAAGTCGCGAATCCTACGACGAGTACAAAAATGTCGAATGATAAATCGCGTGACGCATTAAGCGACGCGCCAATTCCTCAAAGAAATAATCCTGCTGAAGTTGTTAATTCTGGTTCCCCTTTAGACTATGTTCTGTGGGTTATCGCGTTGATTTTACTCGGTAGTTCTATGATGGTGAATCAACATTTGCCAGCATACTGGGCACCAGCGAATGATGTTTGGGTCCGTGTTGGGGTAATTTTGGCTTGTATCATCGTGGCTTTAGGTTTATTATACGCCACCCATCAAGGCAAAGGCTTTGTTCGATTGTTGAAAGATGCTCGAATTGAGTTACGTCGAGTGACTTGGCCAACCAAGCAAGAGACCATGACCACATCTTGGCAGGTACTTGCGGTAGTCTTAGTGGCATCTATTTTATTATGGTGCTTTGACTATGCTTTGAGCTGGTTAATGAAGTTTATTATCGGGTAAGAGAGCTATGAAACGTTGGTACATTATTCATGCCTATTCTGGTTATGAAAAACAAGTGTTACGCTCACTTAATGATCGAATCCAGCGTAGCGCTGTAGCCGATAGCTTTGGTGAAGTCCTTGTCCCTACTGAAGAAGTAGTGGAAATGAAGGATGGTAAGAAACGTAAATCTGAGCGTAAATTCTTTCCCGGCTATGTGTTAGTCGAGATGGAAATGAATGATGAAACTTGGCACATTGTTAAAGAATGTCCAAAAGTATTAGGTTTCATCGGTGGTACTGCAGAAAAGCCTGCACCAATTACGCAAAAAGAAGCTGATGCGATTCTTGCACGTGTACGCAATACTGGTGAAGCACCTCGTCCTAAGACGATGTTTGAACCAGGTGAAGAATTACTCGTAATTGACGGCCCATTCACCGATTTTAAAGGCGTGGTGGAAGAAGTTCTATACGATAAGTCACGTTTAACGTTGACGATTAATGTATTTAATCGACCAACTCAGGTTGAGCTGGAATTTCGCCAAGTCGAAAAATCGGTTTAATTTAACTTGGTTGATAAACGCCCGATTTGTTATGAGTCGGGCATTGTTGTTGTAACGGTATCGTTACTTATATGTATGGGGAGCCTAGCGGCGTTAGTACCCAGAGGTAATTGAAATGGCTAAGAAGATTGACGGCTATATCAAGCTGCAAGTTCCAGCTGGTAAAGCAAATCCATCTCCACCGATTGGTCCTGCACTAGGTCAACGTGGTGTTAACATCATGGCATTCTGTAAAGAATTCAATGCTGCGACACAAAAAGTTGAAGCTGGTCTTCCAATTCCAGTAGTGATCACTGTGTACAACGACAAGTCGTTCACATTCATCATGAAAACTCCTCCTGCTGCGATTCTTCTTAAGAAAGCTGCGGGCATCCAAAAGGGTTCAGCTGTACCTAATAAAACTAAAGTTGGTAAGTTGACTCGCGCTCAATTAGAAGAAATTGCGACTACTAAAGAACCAGATCTTACTGGTGCTGATTTAGACGCACGTGTACGTACCATTGCTGGTTCTGCGCGTTCTATGGGCTTGGAAGTGGAGCTATAAGACATGGCTAAATTAACTAAACGTCAAAAAGCCATTGTTGCTGCTGTTGAAGCTAACAAAGTTTACACTTTGGAAGAAGCAGTTGCAGTTCTTAACGGCCTTCCAGCAGTAAAATTCAAAGAATCTTTGGATGTTGCTGTAAACCTAGGTGTTGATCCTCGTAAATCTGACCAAGTTGTTCGTGGCGCGACTACACTTCCTGCAGGTACTGGTAAAACTGTACGTGTAGCTGTGTTTGCTCAAGGCGCTGCTGCTGAAGCTGCTAAAGCTGAAGGCGCGGACGTTGTTGGTTTTGATGATCTTGCTGAAAGCATCCAAGCGGGTAACCTTGACTTTGACGTAGTAATTGCAGCTCCGGATGCAATGCGCGTTGTTGGTAAGTTAGGTACGATTCTTGGTCCACGTGGCTTAATGCCAAACCCTAAAGTGGGTACTGTAACTCCTGACGTAGCTTCTGCTGTTAAAAACGCGAAAGCTGGTCAAGCACGTTACCGTGTAGACAAAGCGGGTATTATCCACGCTGCGATCGGTCAAGTAGGTTTCACTGCTGAAGCTGTTCGTTCAAACGTTGAAGCTCTTGTAGCTGACCTTAAGAAAGCAAAACCTGCTACTTCTAAAGGTGTTTACATCCAAAAGATCACTTTAAGCTCAACTATGGGTCCTGGTCTTGTTGTTGATGTAGCAAACGTTTCTAAATAAGTTTCGACTTATTACAGAATTTTAAAGCCCTGAGTAATATTTGAAGCACTGCTTTAAATATTACGCAAGAAACGCTTCGTCGTATATTGCGTGATTCAGGCAAACTTTGAATTGATAAATTTAGATTTATCAGCGTCAAAGACCTCAGGCGAGGGGAGTTTTATGCTTTCTTCTTAATAGCCCAGCCTGAGTAGACGCGGTGGTGTGATTTGTTCCTCCTCCGCGTGTTGGTTCAGTGATGAGCTAACGAATTGGGAGTGCATCTGTATAGGTGCATAAATCACCGTTAGGAGGTTTTACAATGGCTCTTCTTATCGAAGGCAAAAAACAGATCGTAGCTGAAGTAACTGAAGTTGCTTCTACTGCGTATGCTGCTGTTGTTGCTGACTATCAAGGTTTAACTGTTGAGCAATTAACTGCTCTACGTGTTGAAGCTCGTAAACTAGGTGTTGCTACTCGTGTAGTTCGTAACACTTTGGCTAAACGTGCTCTTCAAGATACTCAATTCAATATCTTGAGCGACAACCTTGTTGGCCCAACAATCTTAGCTTTCTCAACTTCTGAAGACGACATGGGCGCAGCTGCTCGTTTGTTCGAAGAATTTGCTAAAACTAATAAAGCATTTGAACTTAAAGCTGCTGCATTTGACGGTAAAGTTTATCAAGGTGCTGAAGTTAGCGTTATCGCGAACCTTCCAAACCAAGAGAAAGCGCTTACTATGCTTGCAAACGTTCTTCAAGCTCCTATTTCGAAATTGGGTCGTCTTATTACTGCGCTCAAAGAGAAAAACGAGTCAGAAGCTGCTTAAGCTTAAATCAATTTACACACCATTCAATACCCATTTGGAGTTACTCTCATGGCTTTAACAAACGAAGAAATCTTAAACGCAGTTGCTGAAAAAACTGTTCTTGAACTTGTTGAACTTATTTCTGCTTTCGAAGAAAAATTCAACGTATCTGCTGCTGCTGTAG
This sequence comes from Acinetobacter amyesii, assembly GCF_023499985.1. Classification (NCBI taxonomy): domain Bacteria; kingdom Pseudomonadati; phylum Pseudomonadota; class Gammaproteobacteria; order Moraxellales; family Moraxellaceae; genus Acinetobacter; species Acinetobacter amyesii. Next base: position 23,826 of record NZ_JAMCOU010000026.1, read on the forward strand.
CAGTTGCTGCTGCTCCTGGCGCTGCTGGTGCTGCTGCTGAAGAACAATCAGAATTCAACGTTGAGTTGACTTCTTTCGGTGCTAACAAAGTTGCTGTAATTAAAGCAGTTCGTGAAGCTACTGGCCTTGGTCTTAAAGAAGCTAAAGATCTTGTTGAAAGCGCTCCTTCAGTTCTTAAAGAAGGCGTTTCTAAAGAAGAAGGCGAAGAGCTTAAGAAAAAACTTGAAGAAGCTGGTGCTACAGTTACACTTAAGTAATCTTAAGGGGAGTCGATTTTTTTATAATCGGCTCCAAAAAATGGCTGGTGGCCCTTGGGTCATCAGCCTTTTTGCGTTACAATAATCGGCTCGATTTTTGTTTGCATGATATAAAAATCATACAAATTAAAAATAATTTATAAAACCAAACGCTTACCAATATTTTTCAGTAAAAAATATTGTTAAGCGTTTTAATACCACTAAAAATTGCAGCATTTGTGAAAGTGGTGGCCATATCGGCCTGCGTAATTCCTTCTAAGTTCGTTCTGCAGGCGGACTTAGTTTACTTTCCGAGGACTCCAGATGGCATACTCATATACCGAAAAGAAACGGATCCGTAAGAATTTTGGTAAATTGCCCAAGGTAATGGATGTTCCGTACTTGCTCGCGATTCAAGTCGACTCGTACCGAACTTTCCTTCAAGACGGCAAAACTCCAAAAAACCGCGAAGATATCGGTCTCCAAGCCGCATTTCGTTCAGTTTTTCCTATTGAAAGTTATTCTGGCAATGCTGCTTTAGAATTTGTTGAGTATAGTCTTGGTAAGCCTGAATTTGATGTGCGCGAATGTATTCTTCGTGGCTCAACTTATGCGGCGCCAATGCGTGTAAAAATTCGTCTGATCATTAAAGATCGCGAAACTAAAACAATCAAAGATGTGCGTGAGCAAGAAGTCTACATGGGTGAAATGCCACTTATGACAGACAACGGTACCTTTGTGATCAATGGTACTGAGCGTGTAATCGTATCTCAATTACACCGTTCACCAGGTGTATTCTTTGATCACGATAAAGGCAAAACTCACTCTAGCGGTAAAGTTCTTTATTCTGCTCGTATCATTCCTTACCGTGGTTCATGGTTAGACTTTGAATTCGATGCAAAAGATCTTGTATATGTTCGTATTGACCGTCGTCGTAAATTACTTGCGACTGTTGTGCTTCGTGCCTTGGGTTATAATAACGAACAAATCCTAGACATGTTCTACGAAAAAGTACCTGTATATCTTGATATGGGTAGCTATCAAATTGACTTGGTTCCAGAACGTCTACGTGGCGAAATGGCACAGTTTGATATCGTGGGTACAGACGGTAAAACAATTGTTGAACAAGGTAAACGTATTAACGCGCGCCATGTTCGTCAAATGGAAGCAGCAGGTCTTGCAAAACTTTCTGTTCCTGATGAATACCTATATGAACGTATTGTTGCTGAAGATGTAACGTTACGTGATGGCGAAGTAATTGCTGCAAATACAGTATTAAGCCATGAAATTATGGTGAAATTGGCTGAAGGCGGCGTTAAACAATTCAACGTACTTTATACCAATGACATCGACCGTGGCCCATTCATTGCGGACTCTTTACGTGCAGATACTACAACTGGTCGTGAAGAAGCACTTGTAGAAATCTACAAAGTGATGCGTCCGGGTGAGCCACCAACAAAAGAAGCTGCTGAAAACTTATTCAACAATTTGTTCTTCTCTTCTGAACGTTATGACTTATCACCAGTAGGTCGTATGAAGTTCAACCGTCGTTTGGGTCGTCCTTACGAAGTGGGTACGGATCAGAAGTCTCGTGAAGTTGAAGGTATTCTTTCGAACGAAGACATCACTGATGTATTGAAAACATTAGTTGAAATCCGTAACGGTAAAGGTGAAGTCGATGATATCGATCACTTGGGTAACCGTCGTGTTCGTTCTGTTGGTGAAATGACAGAAAACCAATTCCGTGTTGGTCTAGTTCGTGTTGAACGTGCTGTTAAAGAACGTTTATCTCAAGCTGAAACTGATAACTTGTCTCCGCAAGATTTAATCAATGCGAAACCAGTTGCTGCTGCAATCAAAGAATTCTTTGGTTCAAGCCAGTTGTCTCAGTTCATGGACCAAAACAACCCGTTGTCTGAAATTACACACAAACGTCGTGTATCAGCATTGGGCCCAGGTGGTTTGACTCGTGAGCGTGCGGGCTTCGAAGTACGTGACGTACATCAAACTCATTATGGTCGTGTATGTCCAATTGAGACTCCTGAGGGTCCAAACATTGGTTTGATCAACTCACTTTCTGTTTATGCGAAAGCGAATGATTTTGGTTTCTTAGAAACGCCTTACCGTAAAGTTGTTGATGGTCGTGTAACGGATGACGTTGAATACCTTTCTGCGATTGAAGAAGTAGGTACTGTGATTGCACAGGCCGATTCAGGTGTAGATAAAGACGGTAATTTAACAGAAGAATTTGTTTCTGTACGTCACCAAGGTGATTTCGTACGTATGCCTCCTGAAAAAGTGACGCATATGGACGTATCTGCACAGCAGGTTGTATCTGTTGCTGCATCACTTATTCCATTCCTTGAACACGATGATGCCAACCGTGCATTGATGGGTTCAAACATGCAACGTCAGGCAGTACCTACGTTGATCGCTGACAAGCCGCTTGTTGGTACAGGTATGGAAGCAAACGTAGCGCACGACTCAGGTGTATGTGTTCTTGCGAAACGTGGTGGCCGTATTGAATTCGTCGACGCGTCTCGTGTTGTTATTCGTGTAAACGAAGACGAAATGATCGCGGGTGAAGCAGGTGTAGATATCTACAACCTGATCAAATATACACGTTCTAACCAAAACACTTGTATTAACCAAAAAGTGCTTGTAAGCCTTGGTGATCAAGTGGGTCGTGGTGACGTATTAGCTGATGGTCCATCTACAGATGGCGGTGAATTGGCATTGGGTCAAAACATGCGCGTAGCATTCATGACTTGGAACGGTTACAACTATGAAGACTCGATCTTATTATCTGAGCGTGTGCTTCAAGAAGATCGTTTAACATCAATCCACATTCAAGAATTGTCATGTGTAGCACGTGATACTAAATTGGGTGCGGAAGAAATTACTGCCGATATCCCGAACGTGGGTGAAGCAGCACTTTCTAAACTTGATGAGTCAGGTATTGTTTACATCGGTGCAGAAGTAACAGCGGGCGATATCCTTGTAGGTAAAGTAACACCTAAGGGTGAAACCCAACTTACTCCGGAAGAAAAACTTCTTCGTGCAATCTTCGGCGAAAAAGCGGCTGACGTTAAAGATTCATCTTTACGTGTATCTTCTGGTGTTAAAGGTACTGTTATTGACGTTCAAGTGTTTACACGTGATGGTCTTGAAAAAGACGAACGTGCTCAAGCAATTGAAAAAGCTCAATTAGATGCTTACCGCAAAGATTTGAAAGAAGAATTCAAAATCTTTGAAGAAGCAGCTCGTGAACGTATTGTTCGTTTGTTGAAAGGTCAAGAATCGAATGGTGGCGGTACAACTAAACGCGGTGACAAATTAACTGAAGAGTTATTGTCTGGTCTTGAGTTGGTTGATCTTATTGAAATCCAACCAGTCGACGAAGCGATTGCTGAACGTTTAACTCAAATTCAAGTGTTCTTGAAAGAGAAGAGCCTTGAAATTGACGAGAAATTTGCAGAGAAAAAACGTAAATTGTCTACAGGTGATGAGCTGACAACTGGTGTACTAAAAGTTGTTAAAGTTTACCTAGCTGTAAAACGTCGCATCCAACCGGGTGATAAAATGGCGGGTCGTCACGGTAACAAAGGTGTTGTATCAAACATCTTACCTGTAGAAGACATGCCACACGATGCATACGGTGTTCCAGTTGATGTTGTACTTAACCCACTGGGTGTACCATCACGTATGAACGTGGGTCAGATTCTTGAAACTCACTTAGGTATGGCGGCTAAAGGTCTTGGCGATCAAATCGACAAGATGATGAAAGAGCAACGTACTGTACTTGAGCTTCGTGAATTCTTAGACAAGATTTACAACAAAGTTGGTGGCGAACAAGAAGATCTTGATAGCTTAACTGATGAAGAAATCTTGGTGCTTTCAGGTAACTTGCGTAAAGGTGTTCCTTTAGCAACACCAGTATTTGATGGTGCTGAAGAATCACAAATCAAAGAATTGTTAGAGCTTGGTGGCATTTCACGTACTGGTCAAACAGTATTGTATGATGGTCGTACAGGTGAGCGTTTTGACCGTCCAGTAACTGTAGGTTACATGTACATGTTGAAATTGAACCACTTGGTTGACGACAAGATGCATGCGCGTTCTACTGGTTCTTACTCTCTAGTAACTCAACAGCCGCTTGGTGGTAAAGCACAATTCGGTGGTCAGCGTTTCGGTGAGATGGAAGTATGGGCACTCGAAGCTTACGGTGCAGCATACACACTTCAAGAAATGCTTACTGTGAAGTCGGATGACGTTGAAGGTCGTACCCGTATCTATAAGAACATTGTAGATGGTAACCATTACATGGACCCAGGTATGCCTGAATCGTTCAACGTATTGACCAAAGAGATCCGTTCTTTAGGTATCAACATTGAACTGAAAAATGGTGACTAAGAATCTCCATTAAATCTCCCTAAATCCCTCTTTGCAAAAGAGGGACTTTTCCCCCTTTGAAAAAGGGGGATTAAGGGGGATTAAAATTCAGTTAAAAAACAATATTTGTGACCCAGTTGTGTAGTGAAAATCTCCACAACACACGGAGAAAAAAATTGAAAGACTTGCTCGATATCATGCGCAAAAAGACGGATTCAGACGGTCATGCTCCTGTAGAGTTTGATCGCATCCGTATTGGTCTTGCGTCACCAGAAATGATTAAGTCGTGGTCTCATGGTGAAGTTAAAAAGCCTGAAACCATTAACTACCGTACGTTCAAACCTGAACGTGATGGTTTATTCTGTGCCAAAATCTTTGGTCCAGTAAAAGATTACGAATGCTTGTGTGGTAAATACAAGCGTATGAAATACAAAGGCGTCATTTGTGAAAAATGTGGCGTTGAAGTAACAACTGCAAAAGTACGTCGTGAGCGTATGGGTCATATTGACCTTGCTTCTCCAGTTGCACATATTTGGTTCTTAAAATCACTTCCTAGCCGTATTGGTCTGCTTTTAGACATGACTTTACGTGATATCGAACGTGTATTGTATTTCGAATCATACGTTGTAACTGACCCAGGTATGACTCCACTTGAGAAATACCAACTTCTAAACGATGAAGAATACTTCACTGCTTTAGAAGAACACGGTGATGAATTCACTGCGAAAATGGGTGCAGAAGCAGTTCAAGATTTGTTGAAAGACATCGATCTTGAAGCTGAAATTTCACGTCTTCGTGAAGAAATTCCAAATACAACTTCAGAAACGAAGCTTAAAAAAGCTTCTAAACGTCTGAAATTGATGGAAGCGTTCAAAGAGTCGAACAACAAACCAGAATGGATGGTGATGAATGTACTTCCAGTACTTCCACCTGATCTTCGTCCGTTGGTTCCTCTAGAAGGTGGTCGTTTTGCGACTTCTGACTTAAACGATCTTTACCGTCGTGTAATTAACCGTAACAACCGTTTAAAACGTCTACTAGACCTTGCAGCACCAGACATTATCGTACGTAACGAAAAACGTATGTTACAAGAGTCTGTTGATGCATTGCTTGATAACGGTCGTCGTGGTCGCGCAATTACTGGTTCGAATAAACGTCCTCTTAAATCTTTGGCAGACATGATCAAAGGTAAACAAGGTCGTTTCCGTCAAAACTTATTGGGTAAACGTGTCGATTACTCTGGTCGTTCGGTAATTACCGTAGGTCCGACTTTACGTCTTCACCAATGTGGTCTTCCGAAAAAAATGGCGCTTGAATTATTCAAACCATTCATTTTTGCGAAACTACAAGCATCTGGCCAAGCGACAACCATTAAAGCTGCGAAGAAAATGGTTGAGCGTGAAACTCCAGAAGTTTGGGACGTACTTGCTCACGTAATTCGTCAACATCCAGTGATGTTGAACCGTGCGCCTACACTTCACCGTTTGGGTCTTCAAGCATTTGAACCAACCCTGATTGAAGGTAAAGCGATCCGTCTTCACCCGTTAGTTTGTGCGGCATTTAACGCCGACTTCGACGGTGACCAAATGGCAGTACACGTACCATTAACACTTGAAGCTCAGTTAGAAGCTCGTGCGTTAATGATGTCAACAAACAACATTCTTTCTCCTGCGAACGGTGAGCCAATCATCGTACCTTCTCAGGACGTTGTCTTAGGCTTGTACTACATCACTCGTGATGCGATCAATGCCAAAGGTGAAGGCATGGTGTTTGCGGATACTGACGAAGTAAACCGTGCACTTGCAACAGGTCAAGTTGATTTACACGCTCGCGTAAAAGCACGTGTACACCAAACTGTCATTGACGAAAATGGTAACCGTGAACAACAAACCATTGTTGTAGACACAACTCCAGGTCGTTGTTTACTTTGGGAAGTTGTACCTGAAGGTATGGATTTCCAACAAATCAACGTTGAGATGACTAAAAAGAACATCTCTAAATTGATCAACTCTTGCTACCGTAAATTGGGTCTAAAAGATACTGTTATCTTCGCTGACCAATTGATGTATTTGGGCTTCCGTCAAGCGACTCACTCAGGTGTGTCTGTTGGTATGGAAGACATGTTGATTCCGCCACAAAAACAAGCAATTATCGAAAAAGCTGAAGTTGAAGTTCGTGAAATTGAACAACAATTCGAGCAAGGTTTCGTAACTGCCGGCGAACGTTATAACAAAGTTGTCGATATTTGGGCGCGTACAAACGACCAAGTAGCGAAAGCGATGATGGACAACTTGTCTTTCACAACTGTTAAAAACAAACAGGGTGAAGACGAGAAACAAAAATCATTCAACTCGATCTACATGATGTCTGACTCAGGTGCCCGTGGTTCGGCAGCTCAGATTCGTCAGTTAGCGGGTATGCGTGGTTTGATGGCGAAACCAGATGGTTCGATCATTGAAACACCAATTAAAGCGAACTTCCGTGAAGGTTTGACCGTACTTCAGTACTTCATTTCAACACACGGTGCACGTAAAGGTTTGGCCGATACTGCATTGAAAACAGCGAACTCAGGTTACTTGACTCGTCGTTTGGTTGACGTTGCACAAGACTTGGTAATTACTGAGCCAGATTGTGGTACTTTCGACGGTCTTGTAATGACTCCGTTCATTCAAGGTGGCGATGTCATCGAGAACTTAGGTACTCGAGTATTGGGTCGTGTACTTGCTGAAGATGCGAAGAAACCAGGTTCGGATGATGTGATTCTTCCACGTAATACTTTAATCGACGAAAAACTTGCAAACTACTTAGAAGAGCAAGGTGTCGATGAAGTGAAAGTACGTTCAGTTGTAAACTGTGAATCTACTTTCGGTGTATGTGCGAAATGTTACGGACGTGACCTTGCTCGCGGTCACTTGGTGAATCCAGGTGAATCTGTGGGTGTAATGGCTGCTCAATCAATTGGTGAGCCAGGTACACAGTTAACAATGCGTACGTTCCACGTAGGTGGTGCTGCGAGCCGAACTTCTGCTGCTAACAGCGTACAAGTTCGTAACAAAGGTACAGTACGTTTCCACAATGTGAAAACAGTACAACACGCTAAAGGTCACTTGGTATCAACTTCACGTTCCGGTGAAATCGGTATCGCAGATGACATCGGTCGTGAACGCGAACGTTACAAAATTCCATACGGTGCTTCAATCATCATTAAAGATGGCGAAGCTGTGGAAGCTGGCGGTATCGTAGCGACTTGGGATCCGCATACACATCCACTTGTTACCGAAGTTGCAGGTAAAGTGCGTTTCAGCCAAATCGCTGATGGCGTAACTGTGACATCGAAAACTGATGATGCAACAGGTATGACGACTATTGAGGTACTTCCAGTAACTTCACGTCCAGCATCTGGTAAAGATATGCGTCCAGCTGTTGTATTGGATACAACAGATGGCGGCGAACAGTTCTACTTCCTACCACAAAACACGATTCTGACTGTGCGCGACGGCGAAACAATTGGTGTCGGTGACGTTATTGGTCGTGTACCACAGGAATCTTCACGTACACGTGATATTACCGGTGGTCTACCGCGTGTAGCTGACTTGTTCGAAGCACGTAAACCGAAAGAACATGCGATCCTTGCTGAAATTTCAGGTATCGTAAGCTTCGGTAAAGAGACCAAAGGTAAGAACCGTCTTGTGATTACTCCGGATGATGGCTCTGAGATTTACGAAGAGCTAATTCCGAAATGGCGTACGATTAACGTGTTCGAAGGCGAGCATGTGAACCGTGGTGAAACCATTTCTGATGGTCCGCAAAACCCACACGACATCTTGCGTTTGAAAGGCGAAGTTGCACTGACAAACTACATCGTGAACGAAGTTCAGGACGTATACCGTCTGCAAGGTGTAAAAATCAACGACAAGCACATTGAAGTGATCGTACGTCAAATGCTTCGTAAAGTTGAAATCACTGACGGTGGTGATACAAGCTTCATCAAAGGCGAGCAAGTGGAATACATCCGCGTTGTTCAAGAAAACCAAGCTGTGGCAGCTCAGAACAAGTTCCCAGCGAAGTTTGAACGTCAATTGATGGGTATTACCAAAGCGTCGCTTTCTACTGACTCGTTCATTTCTGCTGCATCGTTCCAGGAAACAACTCGTGTGTTAACTGAAGCTGCTGTAACAGGTAAAGAAGATGAATTACGTGGTCTGAAAGAAAACGTAGTTGTAGGTCGTCTGATCCCAGCGGGTACAGGTTTGGCTTACCACTTAGAACGTCGTCGTCAAGAGTCTGAAGCTGCAGAGCTTGAGCTTCACAATGATTTCTCTGATGTAGATCAAGCATTAAGCCAAGCATTTAACGATGAATTTAACGGTCTTTAATTAGCCCTTAAATCATTCAAAAAAGCCACCTTTGGGTGGCTTTTTTTATGCGGATGAATTGAAAATTAAAGCTTTCCTAATGTTGATTTATTTCCTATAGTAAAAATAGAACATAACAAATCTCTTGATTTTTAAACTTAAACATAACGGGGTCTTTTGATGAAATTCGCACAGCAATTATTCGCAGTTTCTGCATTATTCAGCTCATTGACAGCGATTGCTGCACCTATGCCCAATTCGATTGTGGTAGAAGATAAAGCTGTAGTTCCAGTACTAAAAACAGAAGTGATTCGCCGTGTTGCAGGTCAAGAACCTGTACGCCAAGTGACTGCAACAGTGTTAGAAATGACCAATAAAGGTCAGGATATCGTGGCACGTGAAATTGAACTTTCAGATCATCAAAGTGATTTTTCTGAAAAGAAATTATCGATTCCAGTACTACAACGTGGTGGCGTCATCGTCCCGACCTCTAAAATTGAAACCAAGACGACGGTGAAGCAGGACGGTCAGATTATTCGTCAAAACACCAATATTGATGCAGAAGGTGTAGAGTTTAAGAAAGGGCAAGACCCGATTAAACGCACGCTAAAACTAGATCAGGCAACAGATCCAGAAAGCAAAGCCAAACTCTCTCATGCTGTGCTGACTGAAAATGGTGAAACCACAAAAGATTTGATGATTTTGGATGAAAATCCTGAGTGATTCGTGAGCGATTAGGCGTCGTTTTTTACAAAATGCAGCATTTATGCTCCAAGCCGTAACAAGCTATGTTTAATTGTTTCATACAATGGTTTTAGAATCATAGGTATTGAAGAAGACAAGGAACATCACAATGAAAAAAGTAATGAGCGTATGCGCAGTCGCGATGATGTCGACCCTAATGCTTGCTGGTTGTGAAAGTATGTCGCCCAATGAACAGCGTATTGGTGCTGCAGCTTTAGGTGGTGCCATTGGTGGTGGTGTGGGTAACAACGTTGGTGGTGGTGTAGGTGCTGCCGTTGGTGGTGGTGCTGGTGCAGCTGTCGGTAGTAAAACTCAAAACGGTTCAAACCGAAATGCCACATATAGTGGTGTAGGTGGTGCGATTGGTTCTGCAGTCGGTAAAAGTATCTTTGGTGGTAATACTGGTGCTGCGATTGGTGGTGCTATCGGTGGTGGCGCAGGTGCTGCAATTGAGCAAAATCGCTAATCCAATCCGATAAATTTGAATGAAAAGGCGCTTAAAGATAAGCGCCTTTTTTATTTGCGTGGACGGGGTTGCTTGCGACGAATGTATAGGGTTTTTTGAACTTCAGCGATACGTAAGCCTGCTTCATCAAAAATATTTAAGCTATAGTTCCGTAGTACAGGTGCGTGGTTATCTGCTAAGTTTTTAATATGATTGATTTCATTTGGGTCGAGCTGGATGTCAGCGTATACCGTTCCACGCCCGGGAGATAAAAATTGGATATTTGCCGCTTTGTCCCACACGATATAACGTGAGCCAAGGTGATGCATCAAAATCAACATATAAAATGGGTCAACCATTGAATATAGACTACCGCCAAAATGTACACCGACAATATTTTGATTTTTTCGAGTTAATGGCATTTTGACGCGAATGTGATAATTGGCGAGATCAATTTTATCAATCGAAATGCCAGCACCTTTATAAGGGGCATAATGATTGAGTAAGAATTTAGAGACAATAGGCATTGTCATTATTTTCTGGATTATGCTCATACTGGGTCAATTTTTTTTTATGCTGAACTTTGCATACTAAATGAGTTTCCAAACTGTGGCATTGATCACATTGCCCATGTTCACAAATAAAACGTCAATTCGATGGAATCGATAAAAGGACAAGAAGAATGCAACCACTAAATACGCAATGGGTGAATACCACAGATCAACAACGGCTCTATGTGAAGACATGGGGTGATGAAACTAAGCCGGCATTGGTTTTGGTTCATGGTTATCCTGATAATCAGGAAGTATGGGAACCGGTTATTGAACATCTTATTAATGAATTTTATATCGTCACCTATGACGTGCGAGGTGCAGGGCAGTCCTCTGTGCCCCGTAAAGTACGAGATTACCGTTTAGAACAACTTTCACTTGATTTAGATAGTGTGACGCAAGCGGTATTAGGCGAGCGTAGTTTTCATTTGGCCGCGCATGATTGGGGCTCTATCCAATCTTGGGAATCGGTGACTGAGCCAAAATTTCGCTCACGTATTTTGTCTTATTCAACTATTTCTGGGCCATGTTTGGATCATGCGGCATTTTTGCTCAGAAATAGCTTTAAGCATCAGCAGAAAAAATTACTCAAATTATTAAGTAAGTCATGGTACATCGGGGTATTCCAATTACCATTTTTGGCACCGACCGCGTGGCATTTTTTGAATGCTGAACGTTGGGGAAAAATTGTGAATGATTTAGAACGTACTCAAGAATTGCCTTTGAATCATAATATTCAGCATGATGGTAAACACGGTATTGCGCTTTACCGTGCTAATTTTATTCCCCGCTTAACTCAGCCTAGACAACGTCATGCCGTCTGTCCTGTACAAGCGATTGTGTTGAAACATGATAATTTTGTCAGTCCAGATTACATTAAAGAATTACCTAATTGGGTTGAAGATTTATCTGTAGTTGAAGTCAATGCCAATCATTGGGCCGTGCTGAGCCAACCCGAAAAAATTGCAGGTTACATCGCTCAATTTGCGCAATCACAGCAGCTTTAAGTAAATCGTTCAACAGTGGCAGTTTCATCGATAGGGGGCTAAATAGCGAGCAAATTCTGATAAAATACGGTTTTTTGTCAGACTCCCTTTTTTCTTATGTTTGCTATTCTTGCCGCAATTACAGTCATGTTTGGACTGTCGCTGGCACGCGTGCCTGTTGTATTTGCGCTGATCATTGGTGCAGTAACAGGTGGCTTGTTAGCTGGCCTTGGTATTCATGGTACCATCGAAGCGTTTAATAGTGGCTTAGGCAACGGTGCTCAAATCGCACTTGCTTATGGCGTGTTGGGGGCATTTGCTTTGGCACTTGCGCGTTCAGGTTTGCCAGATTTACTGGCTTATCAACTCATTACCAAACTCAAAGGTAACAGTAATGTGAAAGCCCAGAATCGCGTGAAATACGTAATTTTCGCTACTATCGCTTTAGCCGCCGTATGTTCACAAAACGTGATTCCAGTGCACATTGCGTTTATTCCAGTATTAATTCCACCATTACTCAGCGTATTTAATCATTTAAAACTTGACCGTCGTTTGATTGCTTGTGTTCTGACTTTTGGTCTTGTGGCGACTTATATGCTGGTACCTTTTGGTTTCGGTGCTATTTTCCTTAATGATATTTTAGGTCAAAACATCAATACCTTTGGTAAGCCATACGGTTTCAACATCAGCTATGATCAAATTCCAACTGCTATGGCAATTCCAGTATTTGGGATGTTTGTTGGCTTATTAATTGCTGTTTTTTATAGCTACCGTAAACCACGAGAGTATGCTGACGTTCAGGTTAAGGAATCACAGCACACCATCTCATCTGATGTAAAAGCAGATGAAAATGGTAAACCACAAGTCGCTAAATTTACTTTGATTATGGCTGCGGTTGCAGTGGTTGCTACGCTTTCTGTTCAAGTCATATCTGAGTCGATGATTTTGGCGGGTCTGGTTGGTGTTGCGATCTTAAGCTGTGCAGGTATCTTTAAGTGGAAAGAAGCCGACGATGTCATTATCAGTGGTATGCGCATGATGGCACTGGTGGGTTTCATTATGATTTCTGCGCAAGGCTTTGCATCTGTGATTGAGGCTACGAATCAAGTACCAACACTGGTACAAGCTTCAGTTGAATGGATTGGAAACAGCCGAGGTTTAGCTGCATTTTGGATGCTATTGATAGGGCTATTAATTACCTTAGGTATTGGTTCTTCATTCTCAACAATCCCAATTTTGGCCATTATTTATGTACCACTTTGTATTCAATTTGGTTTTAGCCCAGCGGCAACGATTGCCATTATTGGTACAGCAGCAGCTTTAGGAGATGCAGGTTCTCCGGCATCAGACTCAACTTTAGGCCCAACATCAGGCCTTAATATGGATGGTCAGCATGACCACATGAAAGACAGTGTGGTCCCGACCTTCATTCACTACAATATTCCATTAATGATCTTTGGTTGGATTGCCGCAATGGTACTCTAAAAAATTTTCAAAGATAAATAAAAAGGCGATTATATAATCGCCTTTTTTATTATTTAAACCTGATGAATTTAGTTGGTTTAAAATCATTCATTTGATTAATTCTGATTAAAATGGTTGGTATATTTTAAATAATAAGTTAATTATAATGGTTGATAAATAAAACCAACCTTTGTACTATGATTAAAATAAATATATTTAATTAATAATAACTTATATAATAGTGTAATAAATTATTAAATAATGTTATTGCATAATTTTAATACTAATGTTTAATATTAATTATTCATTCTAGAAGGTTGTTTAAAAATGTTAAAACAAGCTGCTCTTATTGCATTATTGGGTATGTCTGCATCAGCGATGGCTGGTCAATGGCAAGTGAAAGTTGGTGGTTCTGTAATTTCTCCAACAGGTGACACTGAAACCGCATTAGGTACAGTAAAAGCGGATGATGAGTTAGCATTTACACCATCGGTTGAATATTTCTTTAATGACAACATTTCAGCTGAATTACTTTTAGCTACTCCAATTGGTCATGATGTACTTTTGGATGGTGATAAAGCTGCTAAAATTAAGCATCTTCCACCGACAATTACTGCAAAATATAACTTTAAAAATTCAACACGCTTTACACCATATATTGGTGTAGGTGGTACAGCATTTGTTGCTTGGGATGAATCTGGCGCGGCTAAAAATGTAAAAGAAGATTTTGGTTTTGCAGGTCAAGTCGGCTTTAATTACCAACCAGCTGATGCGAAAAACTGGGGTGTATACTTCGATGCTCGCTATGCTCAATTAAGCCCTGAAGTGACTTTAATTGATGAATTAGGTGGCGGTAAATTCGATTTAGATATCGATCCTATGGTGTATACAATTGGTTATAGCTACAAATTCTAAGCTTGAACTGATCTTAAAACCCTGCCATTAGGCAGGGTTTTTTTTATGCAGCATATTCCATTCATCAGTTGATCGAATTGAACAAATAGGCAATAGAAAATTTAGGTGGAACTGTTAGAGTCGAAATAAATCAGCAAGTTGGAAGAAGAGAAAAGACGATGAAAAAAATTATTCAGGGTATGCTGGTCTTGGGCAGTGCTTATTTTATTTCGACAAGTTATGCCGCAAGTTTTGATTGTAAAAAGGCGAAAACCATTACCGAACATGCGGTTTGTGATAACCGGAGTATTAATGATGCCGATGTCAAAATGGCCACGACCTATACGATTATTCGTCATTTAGTTCCCATGGGGACACGTGGTGCAATTCAAGATCAACAAATAAAATGGCTACAACTACGCGATCAGTGCCGTGACAATGTCAGTTGTTTAAGTGATGTATATAAAATGCGGCAGCAAAAACTGGATCTCTACATGGACCGCGTTTATAAACAAGGACCTTTTTAAACCTTAAAATTTAGTGCGACAGAATAAAAATTTTCCATTCACACTATTGAAAAATAGTGAAGTCCCTCCATTCATATAGGCAATTGATAATTTTACTCAGTATGAACGGAGAGACTGATGAGCGAACAACAATCTCAAAAACACAGCTTCCAAGCGGAAGTGGCTCAGTTACTGCATTTAGTAACACATTCTTTATATTCAAATCCTGAAATTTTCCTTCGTGAGTTAGTATCAAACGCATCTGATGCCTGTGATAAATTACGTTTTGAAGGGATTAACCATCCTGAATATTATGAAAATGATCCAGATTTACATGTGCGTATTCATTTAAATAAAGAGCAGAAGACAATTACCATTTCGGATAATGGTATTGGTATGACACAACAAGAAGCGATTGATCATTTGGGTACGATTGCTAAGTCTGGCACTAAAGATTTTATGTCGAAGCTTACGGGTGATCAAAAGTCAGATGCACAATTGATTGGTCAATTTGGGGTGGGCTTCTATTCAGGTTTTATTGTTGCTGAAAAAATTACAGTGGAATCACGTCGTGCTGGGGTAAATGCCGCTGAAGGGGTACGTTGGGTTAGTAATGGTACAGGTGAGTTTGATGTAGAGCCAATTGATAAGGCTTCACGTGGAACCGACATCATTTTGCATTTACGCGAGGATGCTTTAGATTATTTAGATCGTTACAAAGTTAAGCAGATTATTAATAAATACTCTGATCATATTAGTTTGCCAATTGAGATGCAGAAAGAAGTTTGGCAACAAGAGGAAGCTGCCGAAGGCGAAGAAGCAAAACCTGGTCAATATGTACTGACGGATGAGTGGGAAGCGATTAACTCAGCAAGTGCATTATGGACGCGTAATAAAAATGAGATCAGTGAAGAACAATATACTGAGTTTTATAAAAACCTGAGCCATGATTTTGAAGCCCCGCTTGCATGGACACACAACCGTGTAGAGGGAAGTACGGAATATACACAGTTACTTTATATTCCATCTCGCGCACCAAGCAATATTTTCACACGTGAAGCTAAAGCAGGAATTAAGCTGTATGTGAAACGTGTATTTATCATGGATGATGCGGATAATTTGATTCCAAATTATTTACGTTTTGTTCAAGGTGTGGTGGATAGCGCAGACTTACCACTTAATGTAAGCCGTGAATTATTACAAGAAAGTCGCGACGTTAAAACGATTCGTGAAGGTAACGCCCGCCGTATTTTAACGGTGCTAGATGGTTTGGCGAAATCTGAAGATGTTGCTGATCAAGAGAAGTTTGCAAAATTCTACGCTGAGTTTGGTTCAGTCTTAAAAGAAGGCTTAGGCGAAGACATGGCGAATCGTGAGCGTATTCTAAAATTATTACGCTTTGCTTCGTCAAATAATGATGAAGTGAAAACATCATTTGCAGACTATAAAGCCAATATGAAAGAAGGCCAAAAGGCAATTTACTATGTGACTGCTGATAGTTTAAATGCTGCGAAAAACTCACCACAACTTGAATTGTTCAAGAAAAAAGGTATCGAAGTGCTGCTCATGACTGAACGAGTGGATGAGTGGGCGATGGAATTTGTTTTTGAGTTTGATGGAACACCATTACAGAATGTATCAAAAGGTGCAGTTGATTTGGGTGATCTACAAGATGCTGAAGAGAAGAAAGCACTTGAGGAAGCTGCTGAGCAGTTTAAACCTGTTGTTGAAAAACTGTCGGATGCGTTAAAAGATAAGACCTCTGAAGTGCGTGTAACAACACGTTTAGTGGACTCTCCTGCGTGTTTGGTGGTGGCTGAGGGTGAGTTATCACCGCAACTGGTCCGTATGCTAAAACAAGCAGGACAAGCGGTTCCCGAGTCAAAACCAGTCTTGGAAATCAATCCATCCCATCCGTTGGTACAAAAATTAGAAGGTTCAGCGCAATTTGATGATTTGGCGAATGTGATCTTCGATCAAGCGTTGATTGCTGAAGGCGGTTTACCCGAAGATCCTGCCCAATACATCAAACGGATTAACAGCTTATTGCTGAAGTAACGGTAGATATGAAATGAACCTCCTTCGGGAGGTTTTTTTATTTGGTTTTTCGATAGAGCACATGAATAAAAACGTCCATGTTTTAATCTTTAAAATAAATTAAAAATAAATAATTAATCTATAATAGCGATCGTTAAGTATTGGGAATCTTAAGATGAAAATTTTAGTGATCGCTGTAATGGGCTCGCTGCTCTCTATGGGCCTCATGCAATCTGCTCAGGCAGACAGCGCTAAGCAAAAAATGGTGCGTAATGACCGTGTGCAGGTTTCAAAGCAGATCGCACAATACGATATCAACCCTTTTGTTGATAGTCGCCGTGTGATGCGAAATGATCGTGTTCAGTATAGTTTTCCTAAAGTGAAAAAAGTCGCTGAAAAACAGCCGAGTATTGTACGTAATGATCGTGTACGTGTGATTAAGAAAAATTGAAGCTGAGTTATTTAAAAAAAGCCCATCCTGTTGAGATGGGCTTTTTATTCGCTGTGAAATAGCGGGTTCTAGAACAAGGCTTCAAGGCGCACTAAAGCGCCCACAAAGTGGCTTTTATCGTCACGATGGTTGTTGAGGTAGTTGAGATCACCTTGGATATAAAACCATTCACGTAGAAAGGGCTGTCGCCATGATACATAGGGTCCCCAACTGTTTAAACGCAGTTGATCGTTATTGTAAAAACCACCTGTATATAGGCCGTAGTTGAATCGGTTACCTTTAAAAAATTGGTGTTGGCGGTAACTGAAGTTATCCCATTTCAGATCATCATCCTGTGCATCTGCATAGGTCAGGTTGAATTGGTTTGAGATAAAGGGTTGGCCTGGACGGGCATGGGTTAATTCTAAATTGGTTCTTAGATAATTTTCACTATCGATACCATAACGATAAATTTGTTCGGCTAAAAAACTGTAATCATTGTCGAGTTGCCATTTTTTAGCTGCTTTTAAGCGGACATATAGGTCATCACCAGAACGTAAACCTAGATCAACGTCAGTTTCGAAGGGCAGTCGATCTGAAATTTCTGACCAACGTAACGCGAGCGAACTGTTATCTTCACGGGTTTGCTTATTGTCATAATTTTTATCACTACGCCCCGCAGGGTTTTCATTGGTAATTGCAGCATTATTTTCTAATTCATTATCAAGTGAGTCATCACCAAAGACCACACTCAATTTTTTTTCTAAAGTGGGAAGCTTAATTTTACCGCGAATACGTGGCTTAATTTCGTATTCATCGTGCTTATTCCAACTGTTGTCTAAAATCACCCTAAGGGTAGCATTGGCTGGTTTATCAGGCTCACTTTGCCCAAACCAGTTATCCATGCGAACGGCCGTTCGATCTGCCCAATTTCGGACTTTCTTCTGTTGTCGATCGGTCCAGCTATTATTTTCCGTTTGTTCTGTTGTCGGAACAATGGGGTGATCTGATTGTTCAGGTAAGAAGGTCGGTGTTGCATCAATCCAACGTGGAATTTGATCTAAAAAATCATAGGTCTTTGGCATGATATACGGTGAACTTTGCTCGGTTGCAGGCACATCCTGCGAATGTTCACCCTCAGTTTCATTGACGACAGCATCAGTTTCATTGGCCCAAGCAACTTGATACATCAAGCTCATTGATGCGGAAAAAAGCAAAGTCCGAATAAAGTACTGTTGTTTTTTATGCATATGTTTTGGCTCTATTTAATTATCATCTGAGTATCCTGCATCTGTAGTTTTGTTATTTTTATCGGATAAATGCAAGCCAAACTACAAAATAAATGCAATTAATCTTCGGTCATTTGCTTAAGTGCTTGATAAAGCGAAATCACATCAATGGGTTGAGGCAATTGTTGGATCACATTTTGGATGCTTTGCCAATTTAAACCTTGCTGTCGATGGAGGATCAAATAGGGAAGGGCTTGTTCGGTACGCAAGAGTGCCATGCGTTTTTGACCGTGGATTAACCGTATTTTTTGACGTTCTTGTAATAATAACAACGGGGTATGTAGTGTCGGTTCAGGTTCATCAAAATGAATGAATTTTTGCGTATGAATTAACTGTGCCGGAATAAATGGATAATAGTCGTTTTGCGACCATATCATTTCAGCCTGCTGAGACTGTTGATAGAGCTGATCAGGTGCAGCACAGAGTTGCTCTAGATTGTCCCATGATAAGACTTTAATCGCAGCAAGTTCATGTTGATGTTGTTGGCAAAACAGCTGAGAGAGTCGAATGGCTTCCATTTGCGTTTGAGCACCAAACAACAAGAGATATTTGATGAAGCGACCTTCGGTATTGATTTGCTCTGCTAAATACAGTGGCTGGTTTTTCCAATCTGTACCATCTGTCGTATGCAATAGAACATCAAGCTGTGTTGTGAGTTCAGGCTGATCCATAAACTGCAATTCATACAAGGCCAATTGCGCATCGATGTTTTGCAACGTTTGAACGCGAGCGGTATATTGAGCGATTTGAATCTGTTCAGGAAGTTCAACGACTGCCATTGTCGAGTTGAGATTTTCTTCCGATGGGGCATGTGTTGGCTGCTCAATTAGAACAAGAGGAACGGTATCAGGTGCAGAAAGCTCTGGTTTATTTGTATTTGAGTTATCAAGCAACGTATCCGCTTCATTGATTTGCTTATCGCAATGATCTAGATCGACAGATCCGTCTTTATTTATCGCTTCAATTGGCAGTAGGTCGTCCACACTTGCTGCAACATAGCTTGGCGCTGTGATGATTTCATCCTTTAGGCGTAAGGCATGTAGACGTAGATCGGTATCACTGATTAAACATTTATATAGCTGTTGTTGTTCAATTAACCAATCATAGCATTCGCTAAAATTGCCCCATTCACTGAGTAACGCCGTGCGCTGTTTGGCTGGAATCATCCACACTTGCCAACCTAATTTATGGTCATGCAGCAAGGCCCAACCCATCTCTGGATATTGATATAAAGCATTTTCAAGTGCAGCATCATGGTTAAAATAGCCACGAAATAACAATGAATATGGCGTTTGTTTGGAAAATTCAGTGGCAGCCATTTGTGGCTTAGTTAATGCACGATAACTTAATATTTGCTTTTGAAAAATCGGTTCATCGCATAAGGCAAAAATTTCATGAATTCGACGTTTAGAAAGCGCAGTTTCATAAAAACTCAAAGCACGATGTTCAAGTTGATGGGTCAGTACATGGATTTCTTTTATTAATTGTACTTTGTCTTGTAAATTCATTTGTCCACTTCCTAAAGGACTTTTTGTGCTTTTTCTAAATATTTAGCCAATACAATATTGGTTGCAAGTTCTACTAATTTATATTCAGCCGAATTCGGGTTTCGATATGTATTGGCCAATTCAATCAGGCGTTCAATATCTATAACCTGCGGTGAAATTTTTCCTTGTATCAGTGCCTGAAGTTCTTGCATAGGACAATGTAAATTTAAAAATAAAGAAGTCGATTAGTTCATTTGATTATAGAGATTTCATTAAAAAAAACATGGAAATAAATGTCAGCTTCTACAAATTAAGCGTTAAATATGACAATTAATGCGCATTTTGTTTAAAAATAATACCAAATCATTAGCTTAAAGATAGGTTTTGCAAAAGATATAGCGGTATGGTTTGATCAATTTTTTTGAAGTCATCATCAGCGATCGAGCGCTTTTAGATGTTCATTTTTAATGTTAAGTAAAGAATAAAGCCCAAATAAAAGGCACAAAAAATAAAAAACCGATGGTGGGAGCCATCGGTTTTTTATGGAAAAATCAGCTAAAAATTAAGCTTTTTTTTCTGTGTTTGTTATAACTTCAGTTGTATCAGCAGCTGGAGCTTGGCTCTCTGCATTGGCAGTTTCAGCAGTTACAGCTTTTTTTACTGGAAAATCTGGTACGTAAACGATTTGTGCAGAAACAGTTGCAGAAAGCGCCATCACAGCAACAGCCATAGCATATTTGATTGCGTTCATTTGTGTATTCCTATCAATCATTAGTAACTCAAAAATTGAGTCAGGGAGAAAATTAATCACTTGAATTTATGTGAAAATAATATCAAAAAATAATCAATTAAAAATGATCGATTCGGCAACGCAAGATAAACGGTATGAATTTTTATTTATATAAAACAGTCTATTAGAGTTATTGCTCTAGAGTTTTTAGTGGCTGAGTGACAGCGGCGTATCACTCAGATATAGATGAAAAATCTATGAATGTTTAGCACATTTCTTTTCATAGACTTTGCCTGCGATACCACCAATAATGGCACCACTAATCGTACCAAAAACAGGCAATATACTGCCTGCAACAGCTCCGATCGCAGCACCTTTGACGGTTGGAGAAAAACGTGAGAGAAAGCTATTCTTCCCTGTTTGGGACTCGTTGGTGGTTGTTTGAGGGGTTGTATTGGTAGATAGTTCGGTTTCAGCAGAAGTTGCTTGAGGTTCAATAGTCATGACATTACTCCCGAGCATGATCGTTTGAAGAATGAAGCTTTTAGCCTAATCGGTAGTGGCCTTGGCTTAAACAGAAAGCATGTAATAAATGATGGTCAGTTTGTAATCCCTCGAAGTGGAATTCACTCCTGTGTAAGACATGTAATATTTTGCTGTTTTGATGTTTAAAAAATAACCAAAATAAGTGACTTAATCATATGATGAAGATTCAAAATCATAACAATGAGGATAAATACAATGTCTGTTGCTAAAGTCGTTGAAGTAAATGCAAGTAGCACAAAAAGTTTTGAAGATGCGATCCAAACGGGAATTAATAAAGTCACTGAAACCGTAAAGAACGTTCAGGGTGCATGGATTAATGAACAAAAAGTTGTGGTGAAAGACAATAAAATTGCGGAATATCGAGTGAACTTAAAAATCAGCTTCTTGGTTGAATAAGTTTAATTTTATTGAAGTTAAAAACTGATCATAAAAAATCCCCGAAGTTCGGGGATTTTTGTTTGAACACGCTGAATTATTTTTCAGGTGTTTCACAGCTTTCATCATTACAGACAGGTGTAGGAGCAAGCTCAGGGAGTTCCGCAGCTTTGTCCATCACTTTTTTAAATACATCTTTCGGTTGAGCGCCTGCTAAAGCAATGCGTTGCTCAAACACAAAGAACGGTACACCCGTAACTTTAAGTTGATCGCGTGCTACTTCTTCGTCGTATTTGACGAAATCAGCAAATTCATCTGAGTCTAATAAGTCATCGACTTCAACAGGGTTTAGACCAATACGAGATGCAACGTCTTCTAAGGTTTCACGTTCACCAATGGCCAAGCCTTGCGTCATATAGCTATAGAAGAAAGCTTCTTTGGCTTCACTGCCGAGACCTTTGCTTTGTGCAAGATGAATCAAGCGGTGCGCGTTGAAAGTATTGCCTGAATTGGCTTTTTGCCAGTTAAATTCAATACCTTCAGCTTTTGCCATTTCGGCAATATTGCGCTGCATTTCCTCTACTTCTTCAATACTGCGGCCATATTTTTGAGCTAGACGTTCAGTATTAGAAATTTCTAGGCGAGCGGGCGCATCTGCATCAAGTTGATAGCTATGCCAAAACACTTCAAGCTCTACACCCGATTCTTCGGCAGCAGCTTCAAGGCGTTTTTTCGCAATATAACAAAATGGGCAAACCACGTCTGACCAGATATCTACACGCATGGGAAATCTCTTTTCTATGTTCTGGGAAAATGATGGGGGCAAATCCTAAAATTTAAAGCCAAGCAATGCAATCCATTTTTGTTTTGATCGTGCAATGTCGAATTTTTTTGATGTTGTTACAAGGCTTGACCGAAGATTTGTCTGGCCACTAATCCTTGATTAAACGTTTACCCAAACAAATCACTTCAACCTCTTCATAGCCCAATTGTTCATAAAAATTTTGTACGTCAATGTTGTCTTGGCGAATCAGTAATTGAAGTTTTGGGCAGCCTAGAGCAATTAAGCGTTTTTCTAATTGCTGAATGAGAGCGGTAGCGACGCCATTTCGCTGAAAATGTGGATGTACGGCGAGATAGTTGACCCAGCCTCGGTGTCCATCATAGCCACCCATCACAGTTGCAATCAGTTGATCATCTTTGACCGCCAATAAAAATAATTGATCACGTTGAGCCAATTTTCGAAATATATCAATTTCAGGATTATTCCATGGACGGGTCAGATCACACAGTTCCCAAAGTGCAATCACATCGTCTAAATCAGTTTCGAGATAGGGGCGGATAATAAACATAATTTTTGTTTTAGCATGTATTTTGACCAATTTAGATTAGTCGAGTTTTGCAGACTTGATAAGTCATATTGAAAAATAAAAGCCATAAAAAAACGCTCCGAAGAGCGTTTTTTTAGTTCACTGTCAATTAAGCAGTTTTCACTTCAGGTTGAGCAGCTAACATATGGCCGTTCTCTTCGAAGTTGATGTGCCAAGACAATGCTTCACGTAGAAGGTGAGGTGTTTGACCACCTTTTGCACATGCACGGTCGAAGTAATCGTTCAATGCTGCACGGTAGCTTGGGTGAGCACAGTTGTCGATTACAGCACGAGCACGTTCACGTGGGGCAAGACCACGTAAGTCAGCAAGACCTTGTTCAGTAACCAAGATGTCAACGTCGTGTTCAGCATGGTCAACGTGAGAAGCAAATGGAACAACAGAAGAAATGTCGCCACCTTTTGCAATTGATTTAGTCACGAAGATAGCCAAGTGCGCATTACGTGCGAAGTCACCTGAACCACCAATACCGTTCATCATTTTTGTACCGCAAACGTGAGTCGAGTTCACGTTACCGTAGATATCAAACTCAAGTGCTGTGTTGATACCGATAATACCTAAACGACGTACAAGTTCTGGGTGGTTAGAAATTTCTTGTGGACGTAATACAAGTTTGTCTTTGTATTGTTCAAGGTTATTAAATACTTTTTCGCCATATTTCGCAGAAAGCGTAATAGAGGAACCTGAAGCAAATTTCATTTTGCCTGCGTCGATCAATTCAAATGTACAGTCTTGAAGTACTTCAGAGTACATGATCAGGTCTTCAAAGTTTGAATCTTTAAGACCAGTCAATACTGCGTTTGCAATTGAACCAATACCTGCTTGTAATGGACCTAGGTTTTTCGGTAAACGACCTTCAGCGACTTCTTTTTCAAAGAAAGCGATCAGGTGGTTTGCAATACCTTGAGTTTCATCATCAGGGGCAGTAACTGTAGATGGAGAGTCATGCAATTCGTTGTTAAATACGATACCTACGATTTTTGAAGGATCGATGTTGATTGCATGTGTACCAATACGTTCATCAACATGAGTCAATGGAATAGCTTGACGTGTTGGACGATATGTTGGGATATAAATATCGTGTAAGCCTTCAAATGCTGGGCTTAAGTTGGTGTTGATTTCAACAATCACTTTTTCAGCAAAAATTGCGAAGCTTGCAGAGTTACCTACAGAAGTTGTAGGGATGATGCCACCATCTTCAGTGATCGCAACAGCTTCAATAATTGCTACATCAGGCTTTTTAAGCTGAAGGTTACGCATTTGTTCAACTGTTTCAGACAAATGCTGATCGATGAACATTACATCGCCTTTGTTGATCGCTTTACGTAATGTATTGTCTACTTGGAACGGTAAACGACGAGCAAGAACACCTGCTTCAGTCAATTTTTTGTCCAAATCGTTACCCAAGCTCGCGCCAGTAATTAGGGTGATTTTAAGAGGATTAGCATGAGCCTGTTGAACCAACGCTAAAGGTACAGCTTTCGCTTCACCTGCGCGTGTGAAACCACTCATACCTACCGTCATACCATCCTGAATGAATTCAGCAGCTTTTTCTGCGCTGATAACTTTGTCGTGAAGGGCAGCTAAACGGATGCGATCTAAAGACATCATATACTCTCGTGAAATTCTCAAAACTGATACGGATTGTACCGATCAAAAAAGCCATTTTGCATCCCTGTTAGGCTAAGGTCTAATTTTTTGAAAAAATGTGGGTATAAGATTTTATTATGATTTTTAAGCTACTGAATAATAAAGTTAAAAATAACAATGGTTAAGGATTAAACAAAACTGTTCGTTGCTTTTTTGAACGCTTGTTAAAAGCGTTCAGTTAAACTTTGCTTAATTTTTTCCAATGGACTGTTGTTTAATATTTCATCATTTTCGAGTTTTTGCAGTGGTAAAGAAATGATCGCTTCGAGTCCACCTTCTGCTCGATTGTGAATTGAAAGTTGACCTTCGTGAATATCCACAATACGTTTTACAATGGCTAAACCGAGTCCACTGCCTTGAATGGTACGTGCATCATTACCACGTACAAAAGGTTGCATCAGGTCTTCAATTTGGTCTTCAGGAATCCCTTCGCCATTATCGGCAACGCGAATTTGAATATGGTCACCTTCATACTCGGTAGACAGTTCAATCGGCTCGGCACCATAGCGTTTTGAGTTATTGATTAAGTTGCCTATTAGTCGTTTTAAGGACAGGCTACGTGCTTGAATAATCGGTAAGTCTTGAGGTTCAAAGCGAATATCTAAAGGTTTAAATTGAATCACTAATTCCTGCAATAGCGCATTTAAATCAGTATCTTGCGGAACTTCATCAGAGCCATCTCGCATATACGAAATGAACTGATTCAGAATCGCATCCATATCTTCAACATCGTAAATCAGACCTTCTTTTAGGAAGTCATCATCAGGCATCATTTCTGCGCTGAGTCGAATACGGGTCAGCGGAGTACGCAAATCGTGGGAAATACCGGCCAACATGATGCGACGATCACGTTCAGTTTGTTCCAGCGTGTAGACCATGTGGTTAAAGGCTTGGTTTACTTCACGGATTTCTTGTGGCCCATGGTTGGTTTCTAAATAAGGTGCAGTGCCTTGTTTACTATAGTTGTTTGCCGCATCTTGTAAACGTTTTAGTGGACGGTTGAGCTGACGAACCAAGGTTAAGATAATGATGCCAGCAATCAGCGGAATACCCAATAACCAACCTAAAATCAGCTCTGCGCTATAGTTGGCATAGGTTTTTAAAGGCTCGCGAACCCAGTTTCCATTCATTTCTGGAGTTTGAATCCAGATGCGTGGGTCAGGTTTAAATTGGAAATACACGGTCGCATTATCAATGCGCATTTCTTTGGCCAGTTTCTTTTCAATTTGATTGGTAAAGAACTCTGCAATGACTTTGTCTTTGACATTGGGGAATTCTTTTGGATCGGTCACATATTCGATCCCGACACGGTTGCGCATCCAGTCGTCGACATCCACTTCGGCATTGTTATGAAAAATCCGTAAATCAGGATTGTTAATGATTTCAAGCTCGACCGCGAGGTAACGAGCATGTTGTTGAATTTCGGGTAAATAGAGTGTGCGCCAAAAGAACCATAAGGACATAAACAGGCTAAAAAACACCACAAATAAGACCAATACGGTGGTCCGCATAGCTGCAGAGCGGGGTTTGATTTTATCGAGGAAGCGTTCCCAAGGTGTCCGTTTTTTTTCGGAGTAGGTAACGTAGTCGGTAAATTCCTGTGGGTCGATGGGTTCGAGTTTCACGCAGAATCCTTTAAGCAAATTTTTTGAAAGGCAGTTTTTATTCTTTGCGATGGAATCTTACTGCTGGAACGTTCTTCGGGAGGAGTTCGTTATGTTACTTTTTAAAAAAGTAACCAAAATTTTTGCCATTCGCTGAACTCGCGCACATTACTTTTATTCATTCAATTTCAAGTGGCTCAGACAGCAGCGAATGGTATTTCCGGACATGAGGTACGGTGACTCGATTCTCAGGTCTTATTTTATGGCTTATTCAGCACCATCTGGAACAAAGACATAACCTACGCCCCAAACGGTTTGAATATAGCGCGCACGTGCTGGGTTTTCTTCAACCAAACGACGCAGGCGAGAAACCTGAACGTCAATTGAACGTTCCATCGCGCCCCATTCACGACCACGAGCAAGATTCATTAACTTGTCGCGTGTCAGTGGTTCACGTGGGTGTTGAACTAATGCTTTGAGTACGGCAAATTCACCCGTTGTTAATGTGACGACTTGACCTTCACGGGTTAATGTACGAGTAGACAGGTCGAGTGACCAAGGACCAAAAGACACCACTTCCATTTGTTGGCTTGGTGCGCCCGGAACTTCACGCACTTGGCGACGTAGGACCGCACGAATACGAGCTAATAGCTCATTCGGGTTAAATGGTTTTGGTAAATAGTCATCTGCACCGGCTTCAAGTCCAGCAATACGGTCTGAATCACTACCACGAGCGGTCAGCATAATGATTGGGGTATCGATGTTAGATTGGCGCAGACGACGACAAATACTCAAGCCATCTTCAACAGGTAACATAAAGTCGAGCACAATCAGGGAAAAGAGTTCCCGCTGCAACAGACGATCCATCTGAGTCGCATCATGTGCGGTTTTGACCACAAAACCTTTATCTTCTAGGAAGCGTTGTAAGAGGGTGCGTAGACGCACATCATCATCGACAACCAGAATGCGTTCGACTCGGTCGGTTTCGGCTTGTACGGCATCTGTTTTTTCAGCAGGTACAACTAAACTCATGACGTGCTCCTTATTCTTTATTGTCATCGTAAACAAAAAGTCGATTTCACTTGAGTATACGATTCATTTATATAAATTTACTATGCTCTAAAGCAACAAATATTGCAGTTAAAATCAAGACATAGATACCAAATGTATACATGTTGTTCGAATCAGTTTGCTTGTCTGAGTCTCGCTAATTTGCTGTTTCATAGTCAGTTTCGTAAAAAAATGTGTATTTGAGATGAATTGGCATTAAAAACCACGAATAAATTTATAAAAACAATTGTGGATTTTATGGTCTTGGTCTTTATAATCATGGCTTTTAGAACTTATCCTTGCAGGGATCTAATACGATGACTGACTTAGTTCAGCAGTTGGCAAAAGAAATTGCCGTACGTCCAAATCAAATTGAAGCTGCCATCAAGCTCATTGATGAAGGTGCCAGTGTTCCATTTATCGCACGTTACCGTAAAGAAGTGACGCAAGGTCTGGACGATACTCAATTACGTCAGCTCGATACACGTCTGACTTACCTGCGTGATTTATTTGAGCGCCGTGAAAAGGTAATCGAATCTCTAAAAGAACAAAACAAGTTATCTGATGACTTACTTGCTCGCGTGAATGCAGCAGAAACGAAAAATGCTTTAGAAGAGATTTACGCGCCGTACCGTCCAAAACGTACAAGTAAATCATTTAAAGCCAAAGAAGCGGGTTTAGGCCCAATCGCTGAAAAAATCTTTAATGAAGCGATCGATCCTACGGAAGCTTTGGCAGGCTTTAGCCATGAAGATTATGCAGATGTTGAAAGTCAACTTGATGCGATTCAACACATTTTAATTGATGACTGGGCACAAAATATTGCATTAACCACTGAGCTAAAAGCGACATTTGCGAAAACTGCAGTGTTGAAAAGTTTAGTGGCAAGTGATGAGAAAAAGGAAGTCGGTAAAAAATTCCGTGATTACTTTGATTTCTCTGAAAGCTTAAACAAAGTCCCTTCACACCGTTTACTGGCGATGCTCCGTGGCCGTCAAGAAAATGTCTTGGGCTTAAAAGTCGATGGTGAAGATGAAGCACCATTGGTTCGTATTGAAACTGAATACAATATAGAAACAGCTCATCCACAAGCGCGTGCAGATTTTTTAAAACAAACTGCAAAATTGTTCTGGCTCGGTAAAGTTCGTCCTGCGATTGAACATTCATTATTGACTGAAAAACGTTTGGCTGCTGAAGCTGAAGCGATGGATGTCTTTGCTGAAAATCTACGTCATTTATTACTTTCTGCTCCTGCAGGCGCACGCTGCACCTTGGGTGTAGACCCTGGCATCCGTACGGGTGTGAAATTGGCTGTTGTCAATGCATCAGGTGATGTACTTGCACACAGCACTATTTACCCGTTTGCCCCGAAAGAAGATAAAGCTGGTTCAGTTGCTGAACTTGCGCGCCTTTGCCGCGAATTCAATGTTGAATTAATTGCGATTGGTAATGGTACTGCAAGCCGTGAAACTGAAGCGGTTGTGGCCGAAATGATGGCTGCGAATACGGATTTGAATTTGATTCGTGTGTCTGTCTCTGAAGCGGGTGCATCTGTTTATTCAGCATCTGAATTGGCATCTCAAGAATTGCCAGAGCTAGATGTATCTATTCGCGGTGCAGTGTCGATTGCTCGTCGTTTACAAGATCCATTGGCGGAGCTTGTGAAAATTGATCCGAAATCGATTGGTGTAGGTCAATACCAACATGACGTGAACCAAACCGGTTTAGCAAAAACACTAGAAGCAGTAGTTGAAGACTGCGTGAACTCTGTTGGTGTAGATGTGAACACAGCATCATCTGCAATCTTGGGTTATATCGCGGGTTTGAATAAATCAATTGCACAGCAAATTGTGGATTTCCGTAAAGAAAATGGTCGTTTTGACAACCGTCAAAGTTTGAAGAAAGTACCTCGTTTAGGCGAACGTACCTTTGAACAAGCAGCAGGTTTCTTACGTATTCAAGATGGTTCTGAGCCACTTGATGCTTCTGCTGTTCACCCTGAATCTTATGGTTTAGTAGAAAAAATTGTGGCAGCGAAAGCAACCACAGTCAAAGATATTATTGGTAATACTGAAATTATTCGCCAAGTAAACGCCGAAGAATTTGTGAATGACCAATTTGGTCTACCGACAATTCAAGACGTTTTATCTGAACTTGAAAAACCAGGCCGTGACCCACGTCCAGAGTTCCGCACGGCTAAATTCCGTGAAGACATCACAGAAGTGGCGCAGTTGACTGAAGGTTTACAGCTTGAAGGTGTGGTTACGAATGTGACTAACTTCGGTGCATTCGTGGATGTGGGTGTACACCAAGACGGTTTAGTGCATATTTCTGAACTTGCAAATGAATTTGTTGCAGATCCGCACAAAGTCGTGAAACCAGGTCAAATTGTTCAAGTTCGTGTCTTGAATGTCGATGTTGAACGTAACCGTGTCAACTTGTCTATGCGTGCAGAAGGTGCTGCTGCAGCGAAACCACAACGTCAACCACGTCGTGACAATGCGCAGCAAGAACAACGTGGTGAGCGTAAGCCACATGCGAAACGTCCACAGCATGCTCGTCCGCAAGGCGACCGCCCACAAGGTCATAAAAAACCTCAAGCAGCGAAACCACAAGAAAATAAAATTGGTGGTTTAGGTGCGTTGTTATTACAAGCAGGGATTAAAGGTTCGAAGTAATCTTGAACTGTTAAAAAAACCTCCCATTTGGGAGGTTTTTTTTATTTTCTTTTACGGCCTATCAAAGATAAATGAGCTGAATCTTAAACTTCGCAATAAAGTGTAAAAATCACACAAATCACGTATCAAAACACACTATAGAATCGTTCGATTGTCAGACAATATAAGTCACGCCATAAAGTGGTCACAAACTTTAGGCTTTACATACTTACATCTAATTATTTGATATTTATTATAAACGGTAAAATGATGATATCTAAAATTGAACGACATCGATTTCATATTCACGACTTTTTATCTGGAACAGTGGTATTTCTCGTGGCTTTACCACTATGTCTAGGCATTGCATTGGCTTCTGGCGCACCGATTCTCTCTGGCATTATTGCTGGCATTGTCGGTGGTATTTTAGTTGGGGTACTGAGTGGCTCACATATCAGTGTTGCAGGCCCAGCAGCAGGTTTAACAGCAGTCATTTTGGTACAGCTTGAATTACTGGGCGGCAACTATGCCGCCTTTTTATTGTGTATTGTTTTTGCCGGTATTTTACAGATTGGATTTGGCATATTTCGGCTCGGTTTCTTTGCCAACTTTATTCCGAACAATGTCATATTGGGTTTGTTGGCAGCTATCGGGCTGATCTTGATTGGGAGTCAAATACTTTATTTGTTTGGCTTGAACCAATTTTCATGGTCTGTGCTGTGGCAGTCACAGCCGCTCGATTTGCAATGGGATATCGGTGCCGTTCTGATCGGTATAGGTAGCATTGTCTTGATGTTGCTTTGGGAGAGGAGTCCATGCAAAAACTGGGTTCTGCCTTCAGCCTTGGTTGCTGTAGTCCTCGCTGCACTATGTAATGCCATGTTGGTGCTTAGTGGCTCGTCTTTTGCAGTTCATCCATCAAATCTCATCCAACTTCCTAACCTTTGGGATCAGCCACAAAATGTGATGATCTTTCCGGATTGGACCGCTTTAAATAATCCTCTGATTTATACGGGTGCAATTACTTTGGCGGTTGTGGCGTCATTAGAAACTTTATTGAATTTGGAAGCAGCAGATAAATTAGATCCGCATAAGCGTTCGTCACCCCCCAACCGAGAGTTATGGGCGCAAGGTATCGGTAATGTTGTTTCGGGCGCTATAGGCGGGATGCCGCTGACGTCAGTGATTGTTCGTAGTTCGGTCAATGCCAGTGCTGGAGCTAAAAGTAAATGTTCTGCCATCTTTCATGGCGTGTTGCTCCTGTTTGCCGTGCTGTGTTTAGTGCCCTTGATGAATATGATTCCGCTTTCAGCATTAGCTGCAATTTTAATCCTCACAGGTTTTAAACTGACACATCCCAAATTGTTTAAACAGCTGTATTTAAAAGGTTGGAAACAATTTATTCCTTTTATCATTACCTTACTGGCGATTTTATTCACAGACTTATTGGTCGGGATCTTGATTGGTTTAGCCAGTAGTGCGGCCTTTATTTTATACGCCAATTTTAATAAGGGACTGAAGGTGTATAAAGAGCATCATTTACATGGGGTGATTACACGGATTGAATTGCCTTCACAAGTCAGTTTTCTCAACCGTTCGGCATTAATCTCGGCATTGGAACATATCCATCGCGGCG
This sequence comes from Acinetobacter amyesii, assembly GCF_023499985.1. Lineage (NCBI taxonomy): Bacteria > Pseudomonadati > Pseudomonadota > Gammaproteobacteria > Moraxellales > Moraxellaceae > Acinetobacter > Acinetobacter amyesii. The sequence goes on from NZ_JAMCOU010000026.1 coordinate 55,279, forward strand.
AACAAGTGGTGATTGATGCCACACATGTGAGTGATATGGATGCTGATATTTTCCAACTCATTCAAGAGTACCAACAGGAAAAGGCGGCGCAACGTAAAGTGCAAGTACAGTTGATTGGTTTCAAGGCACATTATGCCGATGCGCAGGAGGCGGCATTAGATATTGATATCAGTACCGCAGCTTTACAGCAACGTTTGACCCCAGAGGCCGTGCTCGCTTTGCTTAAAGCAGGCAATGAGCGGTTTGTACAAAATGAGCGTTTGCAACGAGATATCTATCGTCAACTGCGGGTGACCGCTGAAGAAGGGCAGCATCCGATTGCGGCAGTGTTAGGTTGTATGGATTCTCGTGCGCCGACTGAAATGATCTTTGATGTTGGAATTGGTGATTTATTTAGTTTACGTATAGCGGGGAATGTCGCGGGGCAAAAAGTTTTGGGTTCATTAGAATTTGCCTGCGAAGCCAAAGGCGCCAAAGTGATCGTGGTGCTTGGTCATACGGACTGTGGTGCGGTTAGCAGTGCTTGTCAGTTGCATTTAGCTGGTCAATCGATTCAGAGCCTGACGCGTATGCCACATATTCAATATGTGCTGGGGCCACTCAATGAGTCTGTATCGCGTGTTGCCGAATTGATGCAACCACAAACGCTGAGTCCGGCATTTTTAGAGCAAGTGACGCAAATGAATGTGCATTACAACATCCGCTATATTTTGCAAAATAGTGAAGTGCTACAGCAGTTGGTGCAAGAAGGTAAAGTGGCGATTGTTGGTGCAGTGTATGATGTAAAAACTGGACGGGTTAATTTCTTCGGATAAATAAAATCCGATGACATAAAAAGGATCATCATGAACACATGATGATCCTTTTTATTGAACTAAAATACATTAGCGAATCATCGGTACAATCCAACTGGTAATGATCAGCAAAATACCGAAATGTCCCAATTTACGGGTGACATATACCAATTTTGACGGCTTTTGTTCCAATTGTTTCGCATAGTCTTCGATGCTAATGCCTTGTTTTGCATTACTGGTAAATAAAAACACCGTCAAATCGATACAAATTAAAATGGTACCGACATCTGCTACCACTTCCATTAAATCGTATTGGCCGCTGATCAAGGCGGTTGACACTTGATAAACAAGGAAAAGTGCAAAAGCGATGCAGGCATACTGCAAAACAGTTAAAAATATCCGCATAAATCTATACTAAATAAGCTCAAAATTCTGAAACAGGATTATAGCGTCCCTCGCAAGAGATTACTGTAACGCTTAGAGTGCTTGCATGACTGCTGGGAAATGTTGCTTTTCAACCAACTCCAAAAACTCATCGCCCATACGCTGACTTTCAGCCACACATTGATTCCACATTTTAATGCGTTGTTGGTTGTCTAAGCCTTTGAGGGTAAAGTCTTTACGATCAGGCAGTCGGCCAAGCGGCAAGCTTGCAAGGTATTCTTGTGAAGGTGACAGCAACAGGGTACGCGCCTGATTTTCAGGATTGGCTTGGCGTTTAAATAATTTATCAAACCAACCTGGGGTGATGCTATCCGTGAAATGCGGATACAGCACGATGCCCTGACTTTGGAAGGGTAGGTCAATATGATAGTCAATCAGGCCGCCATCGCGGTAACTGCCTTGTGGCGCATCAGGGATATCACGTATCGCGGCCATGACACCGGGGATAGATGCAGAAGCCATAAGCCACGGCATGACACTGTCTTGAGTCAATGCATGGTAATGCGTGGTAAAGCCATCATCCGCCACAGTAAATTGATGACCTGACACAGGCTGACTAATCACACGCTGCATGAAATAACGACTGTGTTTACGTGCAAGCGCTGTCGTGCCCACGATCCCTGCGACAGAGGCTAACAGCGGCAGGGCTTTATCACTTTGGAAAATATGCTGAGCTTTGACTGAAAGCACAGTGAGGTGATAATCAGGATGATTAACCAGTGCAGCTTCTTGACCTTGAATCAAATCGATCAGCATGCCACGACACACATCGCTGACTTCTTGACGACTCATCTTTTTATGAAAGCTCAGATTGGTATACAGCTCAGAAAGGCGTTTCGTGCCTTCGATAGCTCCCCAAGCAGCAATACTGGCAAAGCGCCAACTGCCAATCGATGAACCAATTAAAGTACGCTTTTGTTGCGCACGTGGCAAAAAGTCAGCAAAAATCGCCTGATCTAAACCTTGAATACCAATGCCTTTCGGGCCACCAGCAGCACCGGGCAGGATATCCACTTGAGCAGCGTTTAAACCCTCTTGTTCAATCAGTTGGCGGGCTAAATGGCCAGCACGGATATTGAGCGCAGGCGGTTTTTTTTGCAAAATTTGAGTCATGGCAGTCGCTTAAAATACAGTCGTAGAATTATTCTAGTGCGTTTTTGCACAGACCCAATGGCTGAAACTTACGACAAATGACTTCTCAGTCATATCAGGGCACCGCTCACGAATGTTGTAATAATTGTTCATTATGCCGATGCAATTGAAACAAACTGAGGCAGACGATTGCCCATGTCGCCATTGGAAAGACCGCCCAAGCAAATAGGTTAATGATAAAAATCACGGCCCCAGCTAATAACCAATAATTTAACCCGGCCATCAGTTTTTGCTGTGGCAAACAAAGTAGGAATAAACAGGGAAGTGCATTAAAGAGAATGATCCACCAAAATGCAGCGCTATGCTGCATCCGATACATTGTGGTGTTGGCTGTCGGTTGCTAGTACAGAAAAGATAAGTGCAAATTCAATTGAACCAACACATCGAGTAGGGTCGAAAAACTATATAGCAAGGCCGTTGCACAAGCTCGGAGTGGATTTCGACCATACAGTACCCCTAAATAACTGTATGACATGGCGTTCAGCCTTATTTAATTTTTTGAATTTTTTGTTTTTATAGCTTTAAGCCCTTTATTGTCAAAGGGCTTAAAGGGGCTATGGATACAACATATTGTTTAAATACAAAGATTATTTAAACACACGCCAAATGGCAAGTAAGCTTGAAAGTGCAATTAATACGATGGAAACGTACCATGGCGCAATTATCGCAATGGAGAGGAAGATGGCCATAACACTGCCAAAGACCCAACTACGCTTTTGCTGATGTTCCATTTGCAAGCGCATGCTTTGCAGTTCATTGAGTTGTTTAGCATGCCAAGCCGACTGATTTTTTAAACCATTCAGACTGTCGATCATCAGCGTTGGTAAATCTTGCGCACCTAAAAGTAAGTCTGGAATTTTTTGTCCGAGTTCTTTTAAGTTTTTCTGCGGATTCATTTGCGCTTTAATCCAATCGGTGAGGATTGGTTTTGCTAAACTCCAAATATCCAATTCAGGATAGAGATCCGTTCCTAAACCTTCGACATGGACCAAAGTTTTGAGTAGCAACATCAGTTGTGGCGGAATCTCTAAATGGAAACGACGCGCAATATCCATCACTTGAATCAGAATCCCGGCGAAGTCCAATTCATGCATTGGTTTAGAGACCATTGGTCCAACAGTGCGACGCATTTCACGTGCTAAGGCATCTTGATCTGTACCCGGTGGAATCCAACCCGCTTGATGCACGATTTGAATCAGCTGCATAAAGTCGCTGTTCATAACCGCAAGTAGCATGCGTGCTACGGTCATTTGGTCGTGCTTTGAAAGCTCACCCATAATCGCGCAGTCCAAGGCAATAAAGCGTGGATTGCTAGGATTGATGGTTTCGACGAAGACATTCCCCGGATGCATGTCTGCATGGAAGAAGTTATCGCGGAACACTTGGGTAAAGAAAATGGTGAGCCCTTTTTCGGCTAAATCTTTACGATCCATACCCAAGCGATCAAAGGTCGCAATATCTGAAATAGGCACACCGGTAATACGTTCTTCGACCATTACATCACGGCTGTCCATGTAGACTTCAGGCACGTACATCATGCTTGAACCGGTGAAGTAATGACGCATACGACGGGTGTTATCCGCTTCTAAAGTCAAATCCAATTCATTGAGAATAATTTGACGGTAGTCCTGAATAATTTCAGATAAATGCAGGGCACGAGCGGCTTCTAGACGTTTTTCAAGGAACTGACCAAGCCACTCTAATATTTCAAAATCTTCCAGAATTTGATTGCGAATATTTGGGCGAGTCACTTTTACCACGACTTCGCGACCATCATGCAGGGCAGCAGTATGCACTTGTGCAATAGATGCTGCGGCTAATGGTTGCTCGTCAAAGCGTGCAAATAATGTATTCACATCCGCTTTGAGTGATTCCTGAATGCGCATTTTGGCAACGTCATTCGAAAAAGGTTTTACACGGTCTTGTAGTAGTAACAATTGCTGTAAAACTTCAGGTGGAATCAAGTCACGACGGGTAGACAGTAATTGCCCCATTTTAATGGCCAGCGGGCCCATCTCTTCCATGGCTTCTTTGAGCTTGAGCGGATTTTTACGCTCGCGGCTTGACCATGCCGCAGGGTGCATGCGAATGAGAGAAAGAATATGACGGGCTTTTTCCGGTAATTCTTCCGCAGGAAACAACGTGTCGAGTCTATAGTGCGCAGCGATGCGCCAAAGGTCGAGTAAACGTGAAACGTGCGGAATCATATGTGCAATTACCTAGTCTTAAGTGTTGTCTTGTAATGAGTCAATTTGGCTATGCAGCTGCTGAATTTTTGCTTCTGCACGGTCCAGATTTTGATTCAAAATTCGGGTGTCTTGATTCAGGTCATCCATTTGCCAACGTGGGGCAAACAAGCCAGAATCTTCTTTTAACGCGTCTTCAGCAAAGAACAAATGGCTTTGTAAAGTACGTTTGAGATATTTGGGGGCAAGTTGCAACTTACCAATTTCATGCGCAAGGCTTGGACCTATCCAAGGGCTTAAATGCGAAGCTAAATCGGGCTCAGCTTGCTGCATAATGCGTTGGATATCCTGCAATAAATGATAATCACCTTGCAATGGGATATTGCCGACATCTTCAGCCAACAGCAGTTTAAGGAGCTCGACGACCGTTTTGACATGCAAGGTCGCCGTTGCTTCGGTCGTACTTGACTGCTGCTCGTAAGGGCGTTGCTCAAAGATAGATGCGGTTTCAGAGTGTCCTGTTGGCGTCGGTTCTAAGCGAACTTTCTGATTCTCAAAAAACACATCCACCGACAACTGTGGTGAATCGATCACCACACGAAGCATTTTGCCTTGCAATTCATTCAGTTGGATGCGAGTAATAGCATCCAGATCAATGACATGATGAATTAAGCGTTCAACTGCACCAAGTGCGAGAATCGACCACATAGTTCAGCCTGCAGTATTAAAGTTTGAAACCACGATGTACGGCTACGATACCACCCGTTAAGTTGTGATAATCACAGTTTTGGAAGCCTGCATTTTCCATCATACCTTTAAGAGTACGTTGGTCTGGGTGCATACGAATTGATTCTGCAAGGTATTTATAACTTTCAGAGTCATTTGCTACGATTTTTCCCATAATTGGTAATGCAGTGAATGAGTATAAGTCATACAGTTTTGAGAATGGTTCAAATACCGGTTTAGAGAATTCTAAAATCAGTAAACGACCACCTGGCTTAAGAACGCGGTACATTGCAGCAAGAGCAGCATCTTTGTCAGTCACGTTACGTAGACCAAATGAAATGGTTAATAGGTCAAAACTGTTGTCTGCAAAAGGTTCTAAAGTTTCAGCATTGGCCAAAACGAAATCGACATTGGTACAACCAGCATCAATGAGGCGGTCACGACCGACATTGAGCATCGATTCGTTAATGTCTGAAAGCACCACATGACCTGTCGGACCAACTTCACGACTGAACACTTTAGCAAGGTCACCTGTACCGCCTGCAATATCCAGTACGTGCTGACCGCGACGAACACCTGACATGTTAATGGCAAAACGTTTCCATAGACGGTGAATACCAAATGACATCAAATCATTCATGATGTCGTATTTCGCAGCCACTGAGTGGAAAACTTCCGCGACTTTTTGCGCTTTATCTTCGCTGCTCACGGTCTGATAACCAAAGTGTGTGGTTGGCCCAACATTACCTGTGTTCGCGCCACGTGGCAGATTATATTTGGGTACTGAACCTGTCACAGGTGTGTCGGTCAGACGTTGTTCTAAAGATTGTTGCTGACCTTGCGCTGTCCCTTGTGGTAAAGGTTCAGTTAAGAATGGACTCGCTTTGTCTGTATTTTGTGCCGACTCAGGTGTAGGGGCAGGCGTTTGATTCTCGTTAGACATTAGAGTCACTCCTAACTTATAAATAGGGTTAATGTTGCTTTGCAAGCATGATGACAGATTCTCTGTTGTTATACAGCAGTCATTTGCATTTGTTGTGAATAATATACAGAAAAAATAAGGGTCTGCTGTAATTGCTTTGCAAATCCCCTATAAAAAATCTGAATTCAGCCTTGCAAGCCTTGTCTGTTTTATATCAAACATGGGCTTTATGGGATGATAATTTTGTTAAGCCGCCGGCTGAAACGGGTTCGGGTCTCCAGCATGTACACGGTCAATGATTTGACGTTCTACAGTGGTAAATTCACGCACAAATTTTTCTGCTGACTTAAGTGGTTTCATTGCGAGAAAGCCATCTTGCATAAAGTCATACATCACTTCGAAGTTATATTTTATTGCTGCACCTTTGCACATCTTAAAGGCGGTATAGACCATAAATGAGCGCATATATTTATCTAAATTACGACCTAAATCGTCCAATAGTTGCAGCTGTAACATACGGTCCTTGCCCTGATCAAGCTTAAGATAAGTCTGGCGCATCATTTCATCGGTTAGGGTCAGATTGGATGGATAATCTTCTAATAATTGCATGGCCACTTGTTCATCAAGCTGTACGGCCAATATCGCAAGTTGTACGCCCGAAGTACCAGTCTTTATAGCATTGTCTGGAATCAATTTTTCAGCTTTGTGTGCATAGCGCGTGAGACGAGCAATTTGTGCTGCTAATGCATCAAAATCAGGACCGCCATATAAACGATTAATAAAATATTCAGACATCAGCACATTGTGTTTTTCAGCAAATTGTATGGCATGTGTGCGTTGCATACGCTGTTTTTGCCACTGCTGGACATCTTGTAAACGCTGTAAAATTTCTGGCTTTTTGTGGTAGTTCAACTGGTAATACAGTTCAAGTAAATCATCTAATACTGCAAGTTTGGACATTGAGTGTCTCAATTATTTTTTAGATGTTTGAATCTTAGTGGGTGTTGTAGCTTAGGGCTATGACAAAGTGACGAAATTACAGGTTAATCTGAGTCAGTTTGTTGCAGAAATGGTCATATTTTGCATTTCAGCATATACATGAAAGCATTGTTGTGTGATGAACGGCATGGTTATACTCAAAACAGAATAAAACCAAGGGTCCGCCATGAGCTTAAAAGAAACAGAATTTCAATTGATGGATGAAGAACAACTCTCGGTTGAGCTAATTGAAGCGCAATATCAACTGAAAAATACCAGCCGTCAGCCCAATGCCAAAAGCGTGTTGATTTTAGTCAGCGGAATAGAGCTTGCGGGTAAGGGGGAGGCCGTCAAACAGCTCCGTGAATGGGTTGATCCACGTTACTTAAGGGTGAAAGCGGATGCCCCGATCATATTTAATCCAAAACAAACCTTTTGGCAGTCTTATGCACGGTTTATTCCTGCCGAAGGGCAAATCATGGTGATGTTTGGAAACTGGTACAGTGACTTACTGAGTACCGCCATGCATGTGTCAAAGCCTTTGGATGAAACCTTATTTGATGAATATGTCGAGAACATGCGGGCTTATGAACGAGACCTAAAAAATAATCATGTCGATGTGATTAAGGTCTGGTTCGATTTATCTTGGAAATCTTTACAAAAACGTTTGGATGAAATGGACCCGAGTGAAGCGCGTTGGCATAAATTGCATGGTTTAGATTGGCGCAATAAAAAACAATATGACAACTTGCAACGTTTACGTCAGCGTTTTAGTCATGACTGGATCATTATCGACTGTGAAGATGAGCAAGTCCGTGATCAACAATTTGCACAGTATATTTTACGCACTTTAAAACATTGTCCAACACATGAAACTAAAGCGGTAGGGCGTTGGAAACAGGCCAAAACACCACAGGCTTTATTGGAGCCAAGTACAGTCATCGCTGATGAAGCCGATTATAAAAAAGAATTAAAAAAATTAAGCCGTAAGGTGGCTGAAGCTTTACGTTTTGATTCACGCAACGTGGTGATCGTGTTTGAAGGGATGGATGCCGCAGGGAAAGGCGGAGCAATTAAACGTATTGTTAAAAAGTTAGACCCACGCGAATATGAAATTCATACCATAGCAGCACCTGAAAAATATGAACTACGCCGTCCTTACTTATGGCGCTTTTGGAATAAAATTGTCCCTGAAGAGAAAATCACGATTTTTGATCGCAGTTGGTATGGTCGTGTTTTGGTTGAGCGGATTGAAGGATTTGCTAATACCGTTGAATGGCAGAGGGCATACGATGAAATTAATCGCTTTGAAAGGGACCTATATAACAGTCAAACGGTTGTCATCAAGTTCTGGTTAGCCATTGGAAAGGATGAGCAAGCAGCAAGGTTTAAAGCTCGAGAAGAAACCGCGCATAAGCGTTTTAAAATTACTCCAGATGACTGGCGGAATCGTGACCGTTGGGATGACTATCTCAAAGCTGCTGCAGATATGTTGCAACGCACGAATACAGAATATGCGCCGTGGCATGTGATTGCGACCAATGATAAGCATAGTGCTCGTTTACAAGTGCTAAAAACGATTTTAGCGCAGTTGAAAGCAGATTGACTTTATGAAAAAAGCCACGCAATTCGTGGCTTTTTTCTTCATTTTCAAAACTCGCTCATTTTCAGATTTACTTAATCTTTAGATCTATGGTTTAAATCACTTTGATTCTTAAGTCTTGTTGATGCGCTAGACATCGTTTCGTTAACCATTGTTAGGCGTTGGAACAGGTTGGTTCGGAAATTTCTGTTGAATACGCTTCGCCAATTGGTAGCTTTCTTCTACATGGGTTTCAGCGACTTTTTTCATCACAATATAACCCAAACTGGCTGCCACCAATTGTCCACCTAATGGAATAAATTTAGTGACTTGTTTGGTAATATATTTTGCTGCAATGTTATTTAGCGATTTTTTCATCGCAGTTCGTGCAACCACTAAACCAGAAAATTCGACACCACGTTTACGCAGTTCAGTCCAATGAATTTGTTTGGTTTTTGGATCAAACACACTAATTTGATCTGGCGCTAAACCAAAACGCGCATTAATTTCTGGAATGAGCTGTGACAAAATTCCGACATCAATCACCACATCCAAAAATGGCACAGGAATAATGGCTGCACCTGCTGAAAAATAAGCACGTTTTTTAACGAGCTCTAAGCATTCAGCGCGAATAATGTCCAGATTTAAGTTAGGGTCGATGGAATCAGGAATGTTATCAATTTTCATAAGCAGATACCCTTGATACTGGATTGGTTTTTTTCTCATAAAGTATCATTAAGATACTTGTTTAAAAGCATTTTTTGCAATCTATTCTCTTGTCAAAGTCGCATAGACAGCCCAAGATGTATAGTAAATAATCATTGTTGTTTTGTAGTAGTTGGTCACTCAGGCTGTAAAGGTAATCCATGGCAATACATGTAATTCAGAGTCAAAGAATCGAAGTTTTGGTGGATTGTCTAATCAAAAAATTAAAATCAAATCAGTCGACTAATGCATTATCTGTCTTGCAAGAACGGCATATCGTGGTACCCGATCAAGCCATTGCAGCATGGTTAGAAAAACAAGTTGCTGAAAAAATCAGTATTAGTGCCAATATTAAGCATCATCGTAAAATTTTAGGGTTGCAGTGGAAAGCCTACGATTGGGCCTTGCCGAACAAACAAGACCGTGAGCGAATTAAAGGTATCAACATGCCGCCATTGATTATGCAATGGCGTATTTATAATGCTCTAGCCGGTTTTATTGCGGCTGATAAGTTTGATGCTGCTCAGATTCCGACAGACGTGCAGCCCTTAGTTCAGCGTATTTTTGACAGCACAGCACAACTCTCAGATCAAAAAAAACGTGAGCAAAAGCGCCAAGAAATGTTGTACTGGATCGCTGCTCAAGTCACTCGGCTTTTTACCAACTACATGGCCTTTCGTGGCAGTTGTATTCATACCCCTGATGAAGGTGTTGAGCAATGGATTTGTCCACATTGTGATACCGACTGGCTAAAAGCGTGGAGTCATAACCAGCCATTAAATATTATGCAACTCACAGGTCTGAAACCTGAACAAGCTGATGAATATTTACCGACGCAGGCTCGACAACTAGAGCAATGGCAGCGTTGGCTGTGGCATCAAGTATTCAAAAAAGATTTTAATGACCGTCAGGAAATAGATAATAAATTTTGGTTTGCCTTGGCGCATGCTGAGCAAAATCGGCAGCAGCAGTTTGATTTGGATGCTGAGGATGATGAACGCGATGATGATGAGCGTCATCAAACCTATAACGGTTTACCTGAACAGATTTTCGTCTTTACTACCTTAGAACTACCACCTGCACAACTCAAATTTTTATATCGTTTGGCGGCGTATACCGAAGTACATTTGTTGTATTTCAACCCATCGCGTGAGTATTGGGCAGACATGGTCGATCCTGTTTGGAAAGATCGTTATAACCTAAAATTGCAACAGCGTTATATTGAACGAAATCCTAATGTCAGCACAGCGCAAATTCAGGCCTATCTGAGTACGACCAATGCAGAATTTCGTGAATCACAGCATTCATTATTGACTCGTTTAGGCAAACGTGCGCGGGATAACTTTGCATTATTGGTGAATATGTCTGGTGGCGAAGGCTGGGAAGATATTTTTCCAGATACTGAGCCGACAACGCTGCTCGCTCAAATTCAATATGACATCATGACTCTAGAAGAGCCCGAACAGCATCAATATGCACTCGCGGGTTCAGATGAATCGATTCAATTTCATGTCTGTCATTCTAGCCTGCGTCAGTTAGAAGTTTTACGTGAGCAGTTGGTACATTGGTTGGCCGAAGGCTCGGAACAAGAGCCACGCCATCCGAGTGATATCTTGGTATTGGTGCCAAATTTAAAAGAACTGGAACCGCATATTCGGACGGTCTTTTCGACGACTCGAGGCATGGGTCGCAGTGCTGTGGATTTACCTTATATCCCAGTAAAAATTGCAGGTGTGGTTAGTCAAGATATTCAAAATGCCTGGAAAGCCTTTGTTGGACGCATTGAAATTAGCCAAGGTCGTTTTACCGCAGAAGATTTTCACGATTGGTTGAATTTGAATGCGGTGCAAGAACTGTATCAGCTCGACCATGTACAAATGGAACGTATGATGGAACTGCTAATTCAAGCCGGTTTCCGTCGTGGTTTAGATGAACAGCACATGTTGGCTTATTTGTCTGAGCAAGACCGAGATTATCGTTATACCTTTAAATTTGCTTTAGACCGTTTGGCGTTAGGGATTGCGATTCCACAGCATGCCGTATTTGAGAATACTTTAAGTTTCGCAGGGGTGCAGAGTAGTGATTTTGAGTTGGTGCAAACCTTAATTCAGATCTATCAAGATATCAGTGCGCGTCGAGATTGGCTTAATCCGAACCTCAGTGCACAGACGGTCAAAGCGTGGTTGCAACAGCTAGATGAAGATTTAAAACCTTTTGTTGAAGCCAGTGGTCGAGCATTTGAAACCATACGCGGTGTGATGCGTGCAATGACACAACGACTGAAAAATGCCCAAAGTGAAAAAGTTGAGTCGCTACCAAATAGCTTTAATTTACCACTATCTTTATTGCTCAAAGAGATACAACAAGGCATCGATAGTTCTGTCGATCAGATCGAACCAACTGGTTCAGTGACCTTTGCAGACATGGGTAAAATCCGTCAAGTCCCATTTTCACTGGTGGTGTTGTTGAACATGGATAGTGGAAAATTCCCACGTCGTGATCAGAAAGTACCTTTTGATTTAATGGATGTGTTTAAGCCAGTATTGGGTGATCGCTCACGTTTGGAAGATGATAAAGGTGCATTTTTAGATGCCTTGTTATTTGCCCGAAAGTCCTTATGGATTTTCTATAATGGCTTTGATGTCAATGGAGGTGAAAGTCGTGAACCATCATCTGTCATTTATGAGTTTAGCCAATTCCTCGCTCGAATGATTCAACCCCAGCAGTTAGATCAGCCACATGATGCCATGTTGGATTTGGATGGGTTACGAATTCCAGAGCAACTCGAACCGCTCTATCATATTTATCCTTTGCAGCCATTTGACCCGACAGGATTTCAGCAGTCGAAAAACGTACGATATAAAGATCAATGGTTTGCTGTGGCGGAACATATTTTAAATCAGTCTGGACAACGCCAACCCTGGATTAACCTTGATTATCCAGTGCATGATGCACAAGAAGTAAGGGTGTTAGATGGTCAGGAGTGGATTAAAGATGTGGTATTCCCAGCTCGGGCATATTTGAAAACGCTTGGTGTGGCCAGTGTGTATACCGGTGATCAGTTACCACAGAAAGAGCCTTTATTACTTGACCGTTTACAGCAATACCATGTCCGTGACTTATTGCAAAAGCATTATATGCAGCCTGCATCTCGTGTCAATCAAGCTGAGGATCAGAACTCTACGACTCCAACTGAACCAGATATAGCATTATTCCAAGATGTACTGCCTGTAGGACATAGCCAAATAGCAACGTGGAAGCTCAGTTTGCAAGAGCAGACACAATTGTTAGCACGTTTAGATGGACGTTGTGTAACTGCGACCACTTTACAAAACTTACAGCTTGAACCGCATTTGATACTGAGCATCACCGTGCCTGAAGACCGTCAGAGTATGCATTGGTTAAGCTGTATGGCATCTGGGGCAAAGCCTAAACGTCAGACGCAAACGTGGCTCGAATATCTACTGTGGTTGAGCTATTTAGACTTAGGTGATGAGGGGGCTGCATATCGTCGTGAAGTGATTTGTAATGATAAAAGTATAGTTTGTTGTGGTTTAAGCTCCGCACAAGCCAAGCTACAGCTCAGTGAATGGCTGGTGATGTGGAAACATGCACAAAAACGTCCTGTGGTGCTGCCTGCTGCCTTAATTCGCCAAGAAAAATGCACTTGGGTAGAGAGTGAAACAGGCCAACTCATGCCAGATAATTTTGCAAAGCTTCAAGAGGAATGGCTGAAAAATCATAGTTTTGGTGGAGTGGAGTTGGAGTCGAATGAAGCCAATAGCCACCATCGTGATTGGAGCTTTATTTTACAGCAACAAGCGGCAGATGAGCTTCTGGCATTGTCCTGTCGTTATTATGCAGAACGTTTATATCATGTGATGGATACCGAGGCATATGACGGCCTAAAAAAACTTAATGTCATCAAGCCTGAGGTCAAAAAATGAATATGCCACAGCAAACGATGAATATGTCCACCAACCCGATTGCAGACATGAGCTTTACGGGACTGCATTGGATAGAGGCTTCTGCGGGTACAGGGAAAACCTATACGCTTTCCAGTCTGATGGTGCGGATTTTTCTAGATCGCTATATGCCGAATCAGGTCATTGCCACCACTTTTACTCGTAAAGCCACAGCGGAACTCAAAGCGCGGGTACGACTGCGGATTGAAGAAACCCGTGACTTTATTTATGGCCTGCTCGCGGCACCTCAAGATGAGTTGGCCGAACTTCAGCAGAGTTTGAGTGACCCTTTATATCAGCAGGTGTTGAAAGATCATGGGCATCATTTAGATTATGCTTACAATCGGCTGAATGTGGTCTTACAACAATATGAAGAACTCTTTGTCGGAACTTTAGACAGCTTTAGTCAAAAGTTATTACGTGAATTTGCCTTTGAAAGTGGTCGTATCGAACAGGTGCAAATCAGTGAAGATGAAGATCTACATATTGAACGTATTATTCATGATTTATTAAGAGATTGGATTCAGCAGCAGCCTGCGCATTTGATTGAATATTTGCTGTTGAATCATCAGTTGAAAGGTCCTGAATACTATCTGGGCGTGGTAAAGGAAAGTCTAAACTTCCCATCGGTGGATTTACGTGTCCCTGAATTACCCGAAAATGCTTTGGCACATTTTGAGGCGATGTGTCATCAGCTTGCGCAAATGCTGCCTGCTGCTCGTGTAGAACTTGCAGCGTGTTTTGATGCCGCAAGTCATTATAAGAACCTTGTCGACGCTCGGCGTTTTAATAAAGGGGCATTCTTTTTCACCTTTAACACACGCATTCCCGAGTTTTTACAGCACTTTGAAGATTCGGGTAGCCAAGGGGTATTGACTCAGTCCGACGTGTTACAACCGACAATGAAAGCCATTCGTTCATTGTTTTATGATCCGAATAAAACTGAATTCAAGCCACGTGTATTTAAAGACAAAGTCGTTGAAGAGCAGCCAGATGTCTCAAAAGAATTTTATCAACATGCTTTTGTTCAACAACTCCGAGCGGTGCTCAATGCTTATGAACATATCAATCAAGCAGAACAATATCTAAATTTTTATTTGGCACAGGAAGTCAAAAAGCGTTTACCTCAAGTGTTGTCCCACGCTGGCGAAACCACCTTTTCACAACAAATTAGGACCTTATCGGAAGCCTTACAGCAAAGCTCAGCAGCAGGGAAAGACAGTTTTGCTGCCCATGTTTTGGCACGATATTCGCTGATTTTAGTCGATGAATTTCAAGACACCAACCAAGATCAAGATGACATGCTGTCTAGCATTTGGCGGGTCAAGGAGCGCTTACATCAGGGTTGTATGATTATGGTCGGCGACCCCAAACAGGCGATTTATGGGTTCCGTGGCGGTGACATGCTGACCTATCGTAAAGCGCGTCATGATATTCATGCCAAGGGTGGGCGTTGTTATACCTTGAACAAAAACCATCGTTCAGTCAAAAATTTGGTTGAAGTGGTGGATGCCTTGTTTCATCGGCAAATGGATTTTGGTGAGCATGTTGAATACACACCGATTCAAGCAGGTGAGCGCGAGCATCCGCCGTTGATTGATCATGATCAAGTCAATCCACAACCGCTGCGTTGGTTGGCTTTGGATGAAACGCTAAATGAAGCTGAACAAGTAGCTTGGCAGATTCAGTCCTTGCTCAACCAAGCTCAGCAAGGACATTTATATTTTCAAGACAACAATACCCGGCGAGCACTGACAGCAAACGATATTGCGGTCTTGGGGCAAAACCATTTCGACTTAGAGCAAGTGCAACAATGTTTATTGCAGCTGGGCGTTCCTTGTTATAAAGCCTCTCGGGACAGTGTCTATAAAAGTTCCGTCGCACAAGATGTTGCCGCTTTGCTGACGGCGATTTTAAATCCTTATCAAGAAGCCAAGGTGAAACGTGCGCTGCTGAGCCGTTTATTGGGTTTTGATCTGAAACAACTGGTCGCACTCGAACAGCAGGCAGATGGACTGAGCGAAATTATCGAAAAACTCGAACAGATCCGACAAATTTGGAATGAGCAAGGATTCCGCAGCGCGTGGAATAGCTGCATGACGGTCTTTCAGGTGTGGACGCGTTTGGTGGCTGGGCAAAGTCGAGATAATGAACGCACAGTGGTGAATTTACGCCATATCGCAGAATTATTAAGTCAGCAAAGTGAACATTACACAGGTGCACATAAGCTTTATCAATGGTTTATTCGCCAAATCAATTTAGGCATCAATAATGAAAGCACCCAAGAGCGAAAATTGACTGGGCAATTGGGGGTGCAATTGATGACGATCCATGCATCCAAAGGCTTAGAGTTTGGTTGTGTATTTTTATTGGGAGCAAATGCGGGCTTAAGTGAAAAAGGCAATTTGAATTTTTCCCTTAAAGACAATCAGCAAAAAAGCCTTGGGTTAGAACGTGTGATTGCCGTGAAGTCTTCGGACTTACCCGAAGATGATATTCAACAAAATGATGCACGCAATGAAGCAGAGCATCATCGCTTGTGGTACGTGGCGTTGACCCGTGCCAGTTATCGTGTCTATGCCGTGCTGCGTCATCATGAAGTCGAAAAGAAACGAATGGCAGAAGCGCGTTCAGGACTGACTTTTTGGCGTGGAAGCGAACCTGATCTGTTCCAACATGCAGAAAGTGTGGATGCTGATGTTTTGCGTGCAGCACCAGCGATTTTGACTCAGACTCAGGTTGAAGCTGTTGTATTAGACGCGGCAGAAATTCCCAACAGCCATTTTTATCCACGGGAAACCACCAGCTTTACCGCGCTCACGCGCACGACACATAAGGCACATATACAACGTGACCAACTGGCAGCGGTCATGACCGAGCCAGAAGACAGTGCTGCCGATGAAGTGGAACAGCTTGAAATTATTGAAGCAGAAACTGCAGAGAAAATTAGTTGGATTAAACGGCACTTTCCAAAGGGAACCAAGCCCGGAAGTTTCTTGCACAAGTTGATGGAAAAAGTTCGATTTAGCACCCCAGAAGATAAGTTGGCCAAAGCCATCGCAACGCGTTTTCATAGTGATGTTGAGTTTGATTCGCCGCAAATATTGCAAAATTTGATTAAACAGTTTGGGCAAACGGCGAACCCTGAACAAGACGAAGCTGAACTGATTGAAGAAATGCAGGAATGGTACAGTCAAATCATTCATACACCGTTGCATGATGGTTTTAGCCTGCATCAGTTAAACGATGGTGAATATCGTTCAGAAATGGACTTTCATTTAAGTATGGCAGATCGTGCATTGGCAATACGTAAAATACGCATGCTATTTGAAAGCCTAAATGAGCCAGATTTACGGATACAAGATTTGAATGATGTGTTTACAGCACGCTATCTGACGGGGTCGATTGACTTGGTATATTATGATGGTCAGCGTTATCACATTGCCGATTATAAAAGTAATTTCTTAGGCGATCAGACCGCACATTATAATCATGCCTATATTCGAGAAAGTATGAGTCATTCCAGTTACTGGTTGCAGGCGGCATTATATTTGGTGGCCCTACATCGTTATTTGAAAGCCGTGATGAAAGACTATGACATGAAGCAGCATTTGGGTGGGGCGAGTTATTTATATCTTCGCGGTATGGATGGACAGTCCGATCGTGGGGTATATCACTGGAAGCCGGCGGATACATTCATTCAAAACCTCGATGCAATATTGAGCGAAAAGGTTGTGGCTAAAACGTGAATAAGCACGAAAAAGATAAAAATATTTACGCTGAAACAGTAAGTTGCATTGTGGATAAGTTTGAGGATAACTGTGTGGAAAATGATCAAAAAGCCTTGTCAGCACAGCCTTTGCACGCGGGACAAGAAAATACTGTAGAAACGCAGGTTTTAGTTCCCCAAAATACCCAAGAAAAAGCTGATTTAGATGAGGTTTTGCCGGATTGGATTGACTATTTAATCCAACATTATTTACCCAATCAGGCCAGTCATCCTGCTGCAAATCAGTTAATTCAACAATTGATGCAAGCCGTGGAAAAAGGCGATAGTTGTATTTTGGCCGAAGATGCGCAGATTCAATGTTTGGCTCAGATGGTTCAGCACGAGCAAGCTGAAAAAACACCTGTTGCGCCTTTTATTTTTGATTCACAGCGACTTTATCTTTATCGCTATTGGGCACTAGAAAATGCTTTAGCCAAGCAAGTTGCACGTTTAAAACAGCAAACAGAGCAAAATCTCAATCAAACGCAGATGCTTAATATTGAAAAGGATTTACTGACCGATCCCCATCAGATCCAAGCACTGCACATGGTGTGTCAGCACAATTTTAATATCATTACCGGTGGGCCTGGGACAGGTAAAACCTATACCTTGGCTCGGATTATTGCCGTGTTGAATGAGCAAAATCCAAATTTAAGAATTGCGATGGCAGCGCCGACAGGAAAAGCGGCGCAGCGAATGGAAGAAGCCTTACAAGCAGCGTTTAAAGATCCTGCATTGCAGCATTATTCGATTATTCACAAACATTTGAAACCCGTAACTTTGCATCGCCTATTGGGTTTAGGGACGCGCGCTATCCCGCGGTTTAATGAGCGCCAACGCTTACCCTATGACGTTATTGTGGTCGATGAAGCCTCCATGTTGGATTTAAGTTTGGCGCAGATGCTATTCGCGGCAATCCCTCAACACAGCAAGCTGATTCTATTGGGGGATGCAGAACAGTTGGCTTCGGTCGATGTTGGCGCAGTTTTGGCTAATCTTCAGGATGTCGATGCCTTACAAGCCAACCGTACCCATTTACAGACCAGCCGCCGTTTTGTACAGGGTGCAGCCATTGGTGAGTTTGCTCGTTTTATTCAACAACAAGAACAACAGCAAACAACCACAGAAGTTCTGGTGAAATTCGAACATCAGGTGGTATCTGCATCCGAACTTCAGCCGATTCAACTGACACCGAATATGAGCGATGTGATTCAGTTGCAATATCTCCCCGAAGCCACGAACAGTGCGGCACATTGGGCAAAATATTATGATCAACTGATGTATGGTTTTCAGCCCTATGTGGCATGGTTAAAACAATGGCCAGAGCAACCCGCTGAATATACAGATTGGTTAGCCCAATTGATTCGCTATTTTGATGATTATCGGATTCTATCGGCCATTCGACATGGAAAATTAGGCTTACACGAACTCAATCAGCAGATTGAACTACGGGTCTTAAATGCCTTGGGTGTGTTGAAACAAGGGGATTGGTATGTCGGTCGTCCAGTCATGATGACCTATAACGATTATCAACTTGGACTATCAAATGGTGATATCGGGATTTGCTTAAAACGACCGAAGACGGAAAAGTCGCAGTTTGAGGTTTATTTTCCAAGTTTGGATAAATGGGTTGTGGCAACACGGTTACCTAAAAGTATAGAAACTTCCTACGCATTGACTATACATAAGTCTCAAGGTTCTGAATTTACCCATACGGCGGTAGTTTTGGAAAATCATGCAACCGAAATGATGAGCAAAGAGCTGATTTATACCGCTATCACACGTGCAAAAAAAGTGGTGAGTTTACTTGTTGCAAAAGATGCATTGGCAAAAGCGCTTATAAAAAGAACAGCACGAGTTAGTGGTTTGTTAGAAAAAATTAACAATCACCTATCTTTGTAAAGCCTGGGCAAAATGTACCGTATTTTGTAAGAAATAGCTTACATTGATTCAGGAGATTTGCGCATAGAGCTTCTTAGAGCTTTTTGAGAAGATGACTTCACAGAAAAAGAACTCAACACGGATGGTTGAGTAAAATCGCAAAAGTATAAGAATAACGTCAAAAGACAGCGAACTTACAGTGAAGTAAGGAAATAGGAAACTTACAGCCGCTAAGCCTTGTAGTTTTGGGAGAGACTACAAGGCTTTTTTATGTATAGAAAATAAGAAATGCCTATATGCTGTAACAGAAAAGAAATAGAGCTTAACCGATGTACGAAAAAGCTTACATATAGATACGAAAAATACGACTTTTATCTAACAGCCGTTGTGGCAAAATCTACCACATAAGGAAGTGCAAGTTAAAACATGGAATGTTTAACATAAGGACGCGGAAAAGCGCCACATAAAACAATAAATAATAAAACAATAACTAAAAAAGAAGAAACTACAGCGCAAAAAAGCCCGAGCCTAGCTCGGGCTTTTTTTTAATTATTCCAGTTTGAGTTTTGTATCCTAAATATCGAGTGGCAAAATGTATCAAAAATAAGTTTAAAATTCATTCAATAATCTGGAATTCAATGTGTTGGAAATATGCAGTTTTATGTCGTATAGAGTGTCGAAGCATATAAAAAATTTATAATGGAATCGAGAGGAAAAATAAGGCGTTATTGTCATTAACATAACCTGACGAAGTCGGCTATCTCTTTTTGCAATTAAGACGATTTTCCCTTAATATAATGCACTTGCTGTAGTGATGCACGGCAGTCAGCTGATTTATCGGTTGATTCGTATCAAAAGTTAACTTTATAAGCATCTCGGAGAAATCGAATGGCTTTAACAAACGCAGATCGCGCAGAGATCATTGCAAAATTCGCTCGCGCTGAAAACGACACTGGTTCACCAGAAGTTCAAGTAGCTCTTTTAACTGCTCAAATCAATGATTTACAAGGTCACTTCAAAGAGCACAAACACGACCACCATAGCCGTCGCGGTCTTATTCGTATGGTTAACCAACGTCGTAAGCTTCTTGACTACCTTAAAGGTAAAGACGCTACTCGTTACAGCGCATTGATTGCTGCTTTAGGCTTACGTCGTTAATTCGATTTAAACTTTTATTTTCGGACTATTGCATGCTAAGTGCCGTATTACTGAAAACTAAAGTCTATCCAACCTTGGTTGGATAATGGGGAAGGGGCGATGATTCGCTCCTTCTTTGTGTCTTAAATTAGTATTTTAAATTAATGTTTTTAATCTCTAGTGAGGTCGGCTTCTAAGCTTTGTCATTTATGTTACAGCGTTTGGGGCGTTGAATGAATGCCAAACCTTAGGGGTCTCCACTAGAATAAAATCAGGAAAAAATAAAACATGTCGATGTTTAATATTATTCGTAAAGAATTCCAATATGGTCAGCATCAAGTTGTCCTAGAAACAGGTCGTATTGCGCGTCAAGCGAATACTGTGATCATCACTATGGGTGGTGTACAAGTTCTTGTTGCTGTTGTTGCTCAGCCAACAGCGAAAGCAGGTCAAGACTTCTTCCCATTGACTGTTAACTACCAAGAAAAACAATATGCTGCAGGTCGTATTCCAGGTGGTTATGGTAAACGTGAAGGCCGTGCGTCTGAAGCTGAAACGCTTATTTCACGCTTAATTGACCGTCCAATTCGTCCATTGTTCCCAGAAGGTTACTACAACGAAATCCAAGTGACTGCGACTGTTATTTCTTCTGATAAGACAATGGAAGCTGACATTGCTGCAATGTTAGGTACTTCAGCTGCACTTGCAATTGCGGGTACACCTTTCCGTGGTCCAATCGGTGGTGCACGCGTTGGTTTAATCAACGGTGAATACATCCTAAACCCGAACCACGAACAGCTAAAAGAATCTGACCTTGACCTTGTGGTTGCAGGTACAGAATCTGCGGTATTGATGGTTGAATCAGAAGCGAAAGAACTTTCTGAAGACCAAATGCTTGGCGCTGTACTGTTCGGTCATGACGAAATGCAAATCGCGATCCAAGCGATTAAAGAATTTGCTGCAGCTGCTGGTGCAACAGAGTCTACTTGGACTGCACCTGCGAAAAACGAAGAGCTTCGTGCGAAATTAAAAGAAGCGTTTGAAGCGAAAATCTCTGAAGCATACACAATCGCTGTTAAACACGATCGTTATGCAGCACTTGATGCGCTTCAAGCTGAAGCTGTTGCTCAATTCGTTCCAGAAGATGACGTTGACGGTATCGCTGACGACTTAGCTGAATTATTCGAAGACCTTAAATACCGTACAGTACGTGACAACATCTTGTCAGGTAAGCCACGTATTGATGGTCGTGATACGAAAACAGTTCGTGCGCTTGACGTACAAGTTGGTGTATTAGACCGTGCTCACGGTTCTGCATTATTTACACGTGGTGAAACTCAGGCGTTGGTAACAACAACTTTGGGTAATACACGTGATGCGTTAATGGTGGATACATTAGCAGGTACGAAAACTGACAACTTCATGTTGCACTACAACTTCCCTGCATACTCTGTAGGTGAAACTGGTCGTGAATCTGGTCCTAAACGTCGTGAAATCGGTCACGGTCGTCTAGCGCGTCGTGGTGTACAAGCTGTTCTTCCTGCAGCTGACCGCTTCCCGTACGTGATTCGTATCGTATCTGATATTACTGAATCAAACGGTTCATCTTCAATGGCGTCTGTATGTGGTGCTTCTTTATCACTTATGGATGCTGGTGTGCCAATTAAAGCGCCAGTTGCTGGTATTGCGATGGGTCTTGTGAAAGAAGGCGAACGTTTCGCAGTGCTTTCTGACATCTTGGGTGATGAAGACCACCTTGGTGATATGGACTTTAAAGTAGCCGGTTCTGCAAACGGTATTACTGCACTTCAAATGGATATCAAAATCGAAGGTATCACTGAAGAAATCATGGAAGTTGCATTAAACCAAGCGTATGCAGGTCGTATGCACATCTTAAATGCAATGAACCAAGTGATTTCACGTGCTCGTCCCGAAATTTCAATGCATGCACCTACATTCCAAGTGATCAACATCAACCCTGATAAGATCCGTGACGTGATTGGTAAAGGCGGTGCAACAATCCGTCAAATCACTGAAGAAACCAAAGCGGCAATTGATATCGAAGACAACGGTACAGTTCGCGTATTTGGTGAAACCAAAGCGGCTGCTTCTGCTGCTGTTGCGAAAATCCAAGCGCTTACTGCTGAAATCGAACCAGGTACAATCTACACTGGTAAAGTGATTCGTATCGTTGAATTTGGTGCGTTTGTAAACATCCTTCCAGGTACTGATGGTTTACTTCACATCTCTCAAATTTCTAACGAACGCATTGCGAACGTTTCAGACGTATTGTCTGAAGGTCAAGAGATCAAAGTACAAGTTGCTGATGTCGACAACCGTGGTCGTATCAAATTAACTATGAAAGACATCGAACAAGCTTAATAGTTTGCTGATTCACAGAGTTTCGGCTCTGTGAATGGATTCACAAAAGCCTTGAGTGTAGTCAGAGTATGAACTTTGACTTGCTCAAGGCTTTTTTTATGGCATCATGCAAAAAGTAAACACAATAATAAATGAGATATGCAAACCTATTATTTTTTTCAGCATCCAACAGCCGCGCATATCTATGTGCAAGACCAAGTGCAATGTGAGCATCATCCTGAACTTGAACCTGAGTTTATTTGGATTGATTGTACCCGTGAAGATGTCGTCAACCGCCCAGAGCAGTGGCAGAGTGATATTTTTCAGGCATCAGATCTACGGGTCAATGAATACCATCTGCGGGATATTTTAAATTTAGAGCATCCGTGTGCCTTTGACACACTCGATGATTATGATTTATTAATTTTTAGAAAAATGGTCACACCCGATGACCAAATTGTTGCAGGTGCAGAAGCTCTTGAAAAGCATGAGCGGGTCTTTGGTTTGGCGACCACCCCGATCAGTTTTTTGATCACGCCCCAAGTGCTGATCACGGTGCGCGAAAAAGGCAACAAAGCCATTGAAAGTTATATCCAACGGATTGAAACTTTAATTTCTCGTCCGATTGATGAACAAAATAAACCACGAAAATTAGCCATTACACCCTTAGATTTGGCATTGCGCTTACTGAATAATATGGTAGATGGTTACTTGGATTTACGTGTTCCTTTGACCCGCCGTGTCGAGTTTTGGCAGCGAGAATTGCTGCAAGGGCATCGGCGTTTTACCAAGTGGCATCAGTTGTTGCAGGAAAATATGGCCTTTCAGCAAGTGGAAAATTTGTGTGAAGAGCAAATTGAAGCTTTGCAAGAACTGCGTGATGAAGTTGTGGATAATTACCCACATTTGAAAGGCAAAAAGCGCAGTGAAAAGCAGGATATCATGCTGGTTCGGGTAGATGATTTAACCAGCCATATCGAACGCATTCAAAAACATACCACACGATTACGCAGTGCTGTGCAGGCCGCGATTGATCTGCATTTTTCAGCTGTCGCCAACCAAACCAATGAAAATATGCGGATTCTGGCGATTATTACGGCGATTTTCGCACCATTAACCTTATTAACCGGTATATACGGTATGAACTTTGAGTTTATTCCTGGACTTAAGTCACCAACCGGTTTTTGGATCATGCTCGGCATCATGCTGATGACCACGATTTTACTACTGTATTATTTTTATCGACGGCATTTGGTCGGGCGCGGTGAAAAAAGTGTGATTGATATGTTGGCACAGCAGCACGGCGATCAACACATGAATCTGTTTTGGTTTATGGATTATGAACCAATCAAACAGACGGTGAAGGGCACAGTCAAAGGTACGGTTAAAACCATGAAAGAAATTGAGAAGCTGACGAAACTCAAATAATTCGTGTCAGCTTCTCTGATGGGTGGGTTTAGTTGCTAATCATTACGAATCCATGTGGTACTACGTCCGAGTGCAGACACGCCAATATAGCCGCGCATGGTTAAACGTTTGCCATTCGCACTCAGCTTGGCTTTGCATTTTAAGCATACTTCAACCAAGGGTTTGTACGGCAATCGGCATATTGCAGTGAGTGTTCCACTATACGTCCCGTCGGCATTTTTAACGACGGTGACATCGCCGCGTGAATATCCTGTTTGGTCATCAATTGTTTTCCAAACACTGGTCATATCATTGGCATGCAACAGAGCGCTGAAACTGAGTAATGCTCCAAATAGCACATGATGTATTTGCATGATGAATCCTTTGTCATGATTTTATTGTTTTTTTAAAATCTGCAGTACAACGCGATTTGACCGATCCTTATGGTCTTGGTAATTCAATTGCGTAGCCTTGTGGGTTGTACTGCGAACGACATGCATCATGAAAAATCCCCTATACATGAATCGATATCTCAAGAGATATCATCATTTTCGTTACTTTTCAGCAAGCGATAAATTTCATCTTTTAGCTTTAATTTCTTACGCTTAATGGTCTCAATATCCGTGTTATGGTGATTGACAGGATTTAATTCCAATTGAATAATTTCACGATCTAACTCATCATGTTCTTCAAAGATCCGTGCAAAATATGGATTTTCATCACGTAACTGAGAGACCAAATCACGGTACTCAGGAAACATGTTTTTGACTTTTTTATTGCAATCTCGTGTTTTCATGGTTGTCGATCACTTCCTCTACAAGACAAACTCTACAAGAAAAGAAAAACGCCCTGCGAGGCAGAGCGTTCATGAATACATTTAATGTGAATGAAACTGTTGGTGTTTGACTTGGCGACGTAGTTGTTGAACTTCGTCAATTAAATCAAGCATCATAGCGACCGCAGTAAAACTGGCATCGAAATCTCGTTGAAGCCGATACGCACGCCGTGCGCGAGATATATCATCGCCAAAAAATTGATGAATCCTGTCTTCTGAACGGCTAGGCAGAATATCGTATTCGAGTAGTTGCAGAACCCATTCTGGACTTTGCCCACAGGCAGAGGCAAAGTGTTGTAGATCAAAACTACTTTTTTCGTCTACGATTTCAGTCTGTTTACATCCGTCACAGACAATTTCACGATAATGAATTGTTGTCATGGCGCTCTCCTTAAGACTGTCGTGGATTAAATGACGGAAAAGCTTGAGCAAAAGCCGCATATGCTTGTTGCTCTTGTTCGGTTTGTGCAGCTGGTATCTGTATATTTAAAATCAGGTAAAGGTGTCCGGGTGTTTTGTTTGGTATCCCTTTGTCCTTTAATCGTAGCTGCTGCCCAGTACGTGCATTTTTAGGAATTTGTAGTTCTAATGTTTTGCCATCAGGACTGGTAAATGCAATTTTTTGACCCAATGCGGCTTCCCATGGACTGATATTCAGTTGTTGGAAAATATCAACACCTTCTACACGGGTTTGCTCGGTTTGTTTATACAAAATTTCAATGTATAAATCGCCAGCGGCTCCACCGTTATAGCCGGCTTGCCCTTGGCCGGAGAGTCGAATTTGTTGACCTGATTTCATACCTGCAGGAATTTTGACTTGCAGGGTTTTACGTTGGACTTCAGGCTCACCATGGGCGTTGAGGCTTGGAATCTGTAAGGTGATATTCTGCGTTGCACCATGAAATGCGATTTCTAAATCCACTTCTAAACTGGCGTGTTGGTCTTCACCACGGAAGCTCTTGGTTTGGCGGTTTGCACGTTGATACTGATAGTCACCGCCACCAAAGCCTTGCCCAAAACGACCAAACAAGTCTTCAAATCCACTAAAGTCCGCATGCTGACCATCACTTGACGATTGGCGATAAAATTGAGATTGGTCAAAACCACCTTGGTTGCCAGCATTAAACCCAGCAAATCCTTGTGGATGATCGAGTTCAAAATCGTATTTTTTTTTCTTTTCGGCATCACTCAAGGTGTCGTATGCAACATTAATCGCTTGCATGCGCGCTTCAGCATCAGCTTCTTTGCTGACGTCAGGGTGATATTTACGCGCCAATTTTCGATAGGCTTTTTTAATTTGATCTGCCGAAGCATCTCGGGCGATCCCTAAAGTTTGATAGTGATTGTCTGGCATACTCTCTGTATAAATATTGATCATGTTTTAATCAATATAGATGGGTTCATCAAACTGTCATAGGGGCAAACTGCAGCTTATTGTTTCAAAACATGACAATAAAAAAGCCTCACGAGGAGGCTTTTAAAAACACATTTAAAATTAATATTTTATCCAAGTGACACTACGACCAATCACAGATACACCAACATACCCACGTATAGTTAAATGTTTTCCTGAAGCACTAAGTCTTGCTTTGCCTTTATAGATTTTTCCACCAATCGGGTCCAGAACTTTACCGTTTTGGAATTCACGTGGATTTTTTGGATCTTGTTTAAAGTCCCAAATAAATGGCAAGCCGATAAAAGGTTTATTTTTCAATTCACCTGGGCAGTTCGAGCAGACGCCCATTTTTTCAGTGCCAGGGACATTGCGTGTGGTGACAATGATGCCTTCATAGCTTCCATCGGCTTTTTTGCGAATTTCAACGTCTGCACGCGAATATCCTGTACGGTCATCGACGGTTTTCCACTTCCCCACTAGCGGATCGGTTTCCACAGCGATTGACAATCCTGACAAAGTGCTAAATACTATTCCGGCAAATAATTGTTGATATATTTTTTTCATTTCATCCCCTGAAAATTCAGAATTGTGTTTTTAGAGTAAGTTGCCTAATTTATATATAAAGCCCTACAAAATCAATGTGATGGTTTGTGATGTATTTGGCAGATTTTTTTAAAACACTGCTTTAATATGGAGTTTTTACTCTAATTTTTAAGTTAAAAAAGGCCTTTAATGATTTAAAGGCCTCGTGCTTAGTTTTTGACCCAAGTGACATTGCGTCCAATTGCAGAGCCTTCAGTACGACCATTGATGATCAAATGCTTACCATTATTCATCAAACGAGCGCGTGCATTGTAGTGCTTGCCTGATTTGGGATCGAGCATCACTCCACCCACAAATTCATTGGGCTTTTCTGGATCAGCGCTTAGGCCGCTTAAAGTGGTTAAACCGACCATGGGTTTATTTTTCTGAGCACCGGTGCATTGCGTGCATGTCGAAACATTTGCCGTTCCCGGTACGCTTCGGCTTTGGATAATGGTGGCTGAATACAGGTCATGCTTATCTTTGCGAATCACTACATCGGCAAGTGAATAACCTGTTCTATCATCAATGGTTTTCCATGTCCCCACTAAGGGGTCAATCGCTGCAAAAGCAGAGGATAAACTGCAGATGGAGAACATGCCGAACAGGATAGAAGGGAGGAATTTAACAGCCATACAATTACCCACATTACACAAAAAGCGGATGCCTAAAACTTAAAGGCATAAAAATATTATGGGTTTAATGTAGCCTGAAATAATATGAATATTCTAGTGATTTTTTAAGGATTGGTATTTATATTTTGAGCCAAAACATGAACGTGTTGGCGCTAAATGAGGTTTATGCTGAACGTCTACGCACTAGTAAAATAGTCGGAATTCATCTCAAAGTAGATTGTTATTGGCATGATGAACTCGTCTGGAGTTGAGTTCATCATGCCAATGAAAGCCAAAAGGCCGCTTTAGTTGACGCGGATCCAAGATACTGTCCGGCCGAGGAGCGTGGTTCCAACATAACCTCGAAGTGTCAGCACATTGCCGCGCGCATTCAATTGCCCTTTACCTTGATAGGTATTGCCTGAAAGTGGGTCGATCACCTTGCCATCGGTATAGGCATTCTCTTTTGCATTATGTTTGAAGCCAGAGAATATCGGTAAACCAATTAAAGGTGCATTTTTGAGTTTACCTTCGCATTTTTCACAAATCGTGGTGACAGGGCGGTTAGGGATGGCATGTACTTTGGTGATTTTACCGCTATAGCTGCCGTCTTTTAATTTGGTGATTTGGACTTCAGCACGGGCATAGCCTGTTTTGTCATCTATGGTTTTCCATGTCCCGACGAGGTCTGCTGCATGTGCTATCATTGGGCCAAAGCAGAACATGGCTAAAAGAATAGCGAGTATTTTGAGTTTCATATTTTATCCAGTTTTTTTTACATTATTTTTCTATTAAAAATAAAGCTCTGTTGATTTTTTGACTTTATTTCTGGCGCGATTCTACTCGAAAAAAAATTGATCGCAAATACAGCTGATCATCTTGAGGTTATAAAGTTCGCAACCATTCGACTAAGCGCAAGAAAGTAACTGTTCTAAATTTAATGGGAATAATAAAAAAGCACCCCGAAGGATGCTTAGATTTAGGCTTTCAATCATCACGATGATTTAGCTGAGGTGTTGACCAAAAAGGGATAAAGCTTCTTCTGCAGTAAAGGTATATTTTGTATTACAGAATTGGCAATCCATTTCAATTGGGTTTTGAAACTCTAGGGTTTCACGAACTGCAGCAACACCGATTTGTTCAAGTGCTGTCGCACAGCGTTCTTTTGAACATGTACAGCCAAATTTTAAGGCCTCAGTTTCAGGAAGACGAACTTCTTCTTCGTTGTATAAACGATATAAGATTTCATTTGCGGATAAAGACGTTAACTCTTCTGCTTTTAATGTCTCAGTCAGCATGGTTAAACGTGGCCATAGATCTTCATCGACACGGCGTTGTTCTTCTTCGTTGTTACGTGGTAATAACTGGATCAGCAAACCACCTGAACGGCTGTTGCTGCTTGCTAAGACGATACGTGTTGGGATCTGTGCAGATAGATCATAATATTGCATCAAGCAACCCGCTAATGTCGGTTTGTCTAAAGGTACAATCCCTTGATAACGCTCACCAAATTCAGGCTCGATATTAATGAAAAGTACTGGGTTTACCAAGGCTTTTAGTACCGTGCTGCTGTCTTCAGCAGCTTGAAAGTGCGGGTCTTCTTCATAATCGGCAAGTGCGCGAACTTCACCGAGATGATTACATTCCGCCATTGCCCATTTAAATGTGCCTGCAGCCTGAATTTGTAAGCTAATACGACCTTTAATTTTTAAGGTACTGGCCAACAAGGCAGTCGCGCTGAGCATTTCACCCAAGAGAATTTGTACAGCAGGTGCATAGTCACGCTGTGCAAGAATCGTTTGTAGGGCTTCTTCAAGATGAACCACTTCTCCACGAACAGGGCTATCTTCAATAAAAAAGCGTTGGCGTAAATCTGACATAAAATTCTCCATAACCCTGCTTTAATGGTGACGATATTGTAAAACACAAGTCATTCATTATCATCTCTTGTGACATCAATACGATGACGTTGTAAGCTTCGTTGTAAATCAACACCTGTAGGTTTTTCACGGGCTTGAGCATCGCTTTCAAACAAATGTTCCAGTTCAGCTAAAGCGTTACGATGCGTTTCATAAATCTTTTGTTCATCGGTATAGATTTGCTGCTGTTGAGTCAGCAGTTTTTCATCATAATCACGGAACAATTCGATACTTTTATAGGCATCTTCATCGCTGATGCCTAAGTCGCACAGCATGTGATAGGCCATTCCTAAAGAGGATAAATAGGTTTCACGCCAAATATGCTCAATCCCCAAATCACGCAGCAAATGCACCTGATGACGGTCACGCGCACGGACCAATAATTTTAACTGAGGGTAATTCAGGCGAATATGACGCGCCACGTTCATCGAGTCTTCAATATCATCAATGGCAAGGACGAACACTTTGGCATGCTCAATACCCGCAGCGCGTAAAATATCTGGTTGTGTGGCATCGCCATAATACAGATGACCACCATAATTACGTACGAAATCGACTTTGTCTAAGTTGCTATCAATGGCGGTAAAAGACAAGTGCTGTAAATGCGCCACACGAGCAATGATTTGTCCAAAACGTCCAAAGCCCGCAATAATCACAGGATTATGTTCATCCGGAATGTCGTCATATTTGGGAATGGTTTTTGGATTAAAACGTGGCAAAATTTGTGATTGTATTAACCAGTACAACATAGGGGTCAACACCATCGACAAGGTGACGATGAGGGTTAATGGCTCCAAAATGGCTTGTTGTACGACATTTTCACTTTTCGCCACACTAAAGACCACAAAGGCAAATTCACCGCCTTGAGCCAAACAGGTCGCCAGTAAAATACTGTTGCGCCATGAATTTTTGAGATAACGTGCAATCGCGGTAACTGACACCATTTTGATGAGCATCAGTGCCAACGCACCACCGATAATGAACCATGGCATTTCAACAAACAACGACAGTTCCGTGGTCATGCCCACGGTCATAAAGAACAGACCAAGTAAAAGCCCTTTAAACGGAGCAATACTCGCTTCGAGTTCATGGCGGAATTCCGAGTCTGCCAATAGCACGCCAGTCAAAAATGCTCCGAGTGTGGTACTGATGCCAAGTACATCCATCAACACCACGACACCCAGCACTATAAATAAACCGACAGCGGTGATCAGTTCATGCGCACCACTTTTCGCGACGAAGCGGAAAAAAGGCCGCATTAAGTATCGACTAAATAAAAATAAGCCTGAAAAAGTCGCAATGATTGCAGCGAAATAGGCGATTCCGTGATGTGATGATTCTGTTCCTGCGAGCAGGGGAATGACTGCAATCAGGGGAATCGCGGCCATATCTTGAAACAGCAAAATCGAAAAAGATTGTTGCCCATAGGTGGTGTTCAATTGCTGCTTCTCACTCAGCATCTGCAAGACAAAGGCAGTAGAAGAAAGAGCAAGAGCGGAACCGATAACGATACTGGCTGCAATGCCTTGTTGTAATGCAAAAAAACTGCCTAGCGCTAAAACAAGACCGGTCAGACCGACTTGTAAACTCCCCATGCCGAAAATAGAACTACGCATACTCCATAGACGCTGTGGACGGAGTTCGAGGCCGATCAGGAACATCAGTAAGATCACGCCAAACTCAGCGAGATCTTGGATCGCTTGGGGATCACTGGCAATGTTAAAGACATCGGGGCCGAGCAAAATACCGGTGAACAGATATCCCAATACTGTTGCAATACCAAAGCGCTTGAGCAAAGGGACAAGCAATAAGGATGCGCCAAGGAAAATTGTGATCTGTAACAGTAGTGACATTTACTCGTCCTAGAGTTGTGTTTTTGGTCGAAAGTTGCAATTCAGTATGACTGATATTTTCAGACTGAATTGTACGCGTTTAACTAAGTTCCTGTGGGTCTATATCGAGGCTCAATTTCATATTTGATGGCTTGTTATGCAAGATGTTTTGCCACCAATAACGCAGATAATAATGTAAGCGCGCACGATCTGTAGACAGTAAAACCATGTGGGATTGGTAACGCCCTGCTTTGCGCTCCATCGGGGCAGGAATCGGCCCCCAAATGTCAATAATTCCAGCAGAGTCCTGACGCAGCAATTGGGCATGTTGCTGTAAAAATTCAGTATTGAGTTCTTGGTTTTTTGACTCACAGCGTACCAATGCGGCATAGCGAAACGGTGGCATTTGTGCCATTTCCCGTTCTTTCATGGTTTCTTTGGCAAATTTTCGATAGTTCTCATTGACCAAAATATTCAAAAGTGGATGGTCGGGTCTTAATGTTTGTAGGAATACATCGCCTTTACGTTCGCCACGGCCGGCACGCCCTGTGACTTGCACAATGAGTTGAGCGGTACGTTCGATGGCACGGAAGTCCACACTCAGCAGACCTGAATCGATATCTAAAATCGCCACCAAGGTGACGTAAGGGAAATGATGACCTTTGGCCAGCATTTGTGTACCAAGTAAAATAGCAGGCTCACTTTTTTGAATCTTGTCATAAATCTTTTGCCAACTACCAACGCGGCTGGTCGAGTCACGATCCACTCGAATGATGTCATGTTCAGGAAACAACTCATTTAAACTTTCTTCAACTTTGGCTGTGCCCATCCCAATAGATTTGAGCTCCTGATGATTACACTGTGGACAGTGATCTGGCATACGGTGAATGGTGCCGCAGTGATGACAATGTAAATGTTGATAAGGTGTGCGGTGTACAGTGAAATTGGCATCACAGTGTGGACATTTGGCCTGCCATGCACAGCTTTCACAAATTAAAACCGGGGCATATCCGCGACGGTTTAAGAACACTAACACCTGTTCTTTTTTTTCTAGGCGCTTACGGATTTCACCAATTAATAATTGGCTAATTCCATGCTGTTTCTGTGCCACTTTCAAATCAAGGATGTGTATTTTCGGCATGACCGCGGTGCCTGCGCGTTGGTTTAGTTCCAAAATTGTCATCTTGCCTTGTTTGGCAAGGGCATAGCATTCAATACTAGGTGTGGCAGAGCCAAGAATGACAGGACATTGCTCTAAATGCCCACGGAACAGAGCAACATCGCGTGCATGGTAGCGAAAGCCTTCTTGTTGTTTAAAGGACAGATCATGCTCTTCATCAATCACAATTAAACCTAGATTAGGCAGTGGCGTATAAATCGCAGAACGTGTGCCTAAGATAATTGAAGCCTTGCCCGTTTGCGCAGCTTGCCAAGCTTGCATACGTTTTGAATCGTTTAGCCCCGAATGTAATAGGGCAATATTGCAATGAAAACGTGATTGGAAGCGGCTAATCGTCTGTGGGGTGAGTCCAATCTCAGGAACTAAAACCAAGACCTGTTTGCCTTGCTTGAGAACCTCTTGCATGATCTGTAAATAGACTTCAGTTTTACCACTGCCAGTTAAGCCATCGAGCAGGAAGGCCTGATATTTTTTACGTGCTTTTAATACGGTATCGATCGCTTTTTTTTGGTCAGGGTTTGCCGTAAGTGGCATTTGCGCCATGCTCATCGGCATCGGGCTAAAGTCTTGCTCTGCTAACACACATTCGCAGATGCCTTTTTTCTCTAAGGCTTTGAGTGTTGCTGTTTCCACACCTGACAAATTTAAAAGATTTTCACCTGTGCCTGTGGGATGTAATTTTAGTATTTTATACGCTTCTTGTTGACGCTCTGAACGTTTAATTTTGGCTTCAGCATTATGGTCAATCAGATTCCATGTCCGTGCCAGTAAATTATAGGGCTTTCCTTGGCGTAACAGCGTTGGAAGGGCACTTTGCATCACTTCACCAATCGGAAATTGATAATACTGTGCAGACCATGTCAATAAATTTAAAACTTTCTCATCTAAAATGGCACGATCATCAAGAAGTTCGGTAATGGCCTTGAGTTTAAAGCTTGAATCGAGTGGTGCATCGGGAGCAATTTTTTCCACGATGATACCGGTCAAATTTTGCCGACCAAAAGATACAGCAACGCGTGCACCTACTTCAGCTTGTTGGTATTGCTCTTGGTTTAAGCTGTAATCGAAGCAGTCGTATAAATATACCGGAACGGCGACTCGAACGCGGTAAATAGGTGTTGCAATGCTCGCTGAATTTGCCATAAAACGTGGATAAGTTCCTGATTAAATTTCGTCGTGATCGTAAAAGAGTTGTGTTAGAGTGAGCTCATATTTTATATCTAAGAATATGAATGATTTTGATGGTCAGACGCAACTGCGCTGATAGAAATTTTGGAAAATTAGAGCATTACAATGCCTGCATATCAGTTTACTGCCATAGACGCTTCAGGGAAGCAGCAGAAGGGTGTACTTGAGGGTGATTCTGCGCGTCAAATTCGTCAACAGCTCAGAGATCAGTCACTCATTCCAGTTGCTGTCGATCCGATAGAGCAAAAAGACAAACACGCGCAGCAGCGCTGGTTTCAAAAAGGGTTGAATGCCTATGACTTGGCTTTATTGACTCGCCAACTTTCAGTTTTGGTTGCCGCTGCAATTCCATTAGAAGAAGCGATTCGTGCTGTGGGAAAACAAAATGAAAAAGCCCATGTGCAAAACCTGTTGATGTCGGTGCGTTCTAAAGTTTTGGAAGGGCATTCTTTAGCCAACGCACTACAACAAGCGGGACGCTTTCCTGAACTGTATATTGCCACGATTGCAGCAGGTGAGCGTTCAGGTCATCTCGATCTCATTCTCGACCAACTTGCCGATTACACCGAAAACCGCTTTGCCATGCAAAAAAAAGTGCAGGGTGCGATGATTTATCCCATCATCCTGATGTTAATGTCTTTCGGTATTGTGATGGGACTCATGACCTATGTGGTCCCAGATATTGTCAAAACCTTTGACCAAAGCAAAGATGCCTTGCCGTGGATAACAGTCGCTTTAATGAAAGCCAGTGATTTTATCCGAATGGCTTGGCCATTTTTATTGGTCGGTAGCGTAGTCTCGATTTTTCTCTTGGTTCGATTCCTCAGAACAGCAGCGGGACATTATACCTTTGACCGTTTGACCTTGAAATTACCGTTATTTTCCAAACTGTCTAAAGGCATTAATGCCGCTCGTTTTGCCAGTACATTATCGATTTTAACCAAGTCTGGTGTGCCATTGGTCGATGCTTTAAAAATTGGTGCAGCGGTCAGTAGTAATTGGGTGATTCGAGATTCGGTCAACCTTGCGGCAGAGAAAGTAACAGAAGGTGGTAATTTAGCAACACAGCTTGAGCGAAGTGGTTATTTCCCACCGATGATGGTACAAATGATCAAAAGTGGTGAAAGTTCAGGCGAATTAGACCGGATGCTAGAACGTGCGTCGACGATGCAAGACCGAGAAGTGACGACTTTAATTTCAACTTTATTGGCGTTGCTTGAACCGCTGATGTTGGTATTTATGGCGAGCATTGTACTGGTGATCGTGATTGCTGTGATGCTGCCAATCGTGAATATGAATAATATGATTTAAGACATTCGAACAATGATGTGAACAGAGATTTGTAACATGCAAGTGAAGACAAAAAATATGAAGCAACAAGGTTTTACTTTAATTGAAGTGATGGTGGTCATTGTCATTTTAGGTGTTTTGGCTGCGCTGATTGTACCGAACGTGATGGGCCGTGGTGAAAAAGCCAAAGTTGATACCACAGCAATTACTTTAAAAAGTGTCGCTGGCTCATTAGATCAATACAAAATGGATAATGGTAAATTCCCTTCAATGCAAGACGGTGGATTAAATGCTTTGGTCACTAAACCTGAGTCTGCTAAAAACTGGTTGCCGGGTGGCTATATCAAAGGTGGCTATCCAAAAGACAGTTGGGACAATGACATTCAATATGTGATCCCAGGTTCTGAAGGCCGTCCTTATGATCTTTATTCATTTGGTGCGGATGGTCAGTCTGGCGGTGAAGAAAATGATGCCGATATTTACTATAAACACTAACTGAGAATAATTATAAATTCAGTTTTAATGGGATTAATCACTTCACTTAATAGGATGTTTCAATATTGAGTGAAGTGATAATAAATCTTAATTATAAAATTAATATTAAGTTGTTGAATTTACTTTAAATAACATAATATGAAATATGTGATATTTATAATAAGAATTATTCCCAATTTTATTGATTACAATAATCGCAAAATATGAATAAATATAGGCTTTTCATTTAAATAAAACCGCGCATAATATCTTTTATGGTACTTTTTTAGCCATGGAGGATAGTATGAAAGCATTATTATTAACGGATGAAATTAACCAATTTCATTGGTCTATGCTGAAATCTGTTCTTTTGATTTTAAGTATTCTGCCGATCAGTCAAGGCATTGTGTATTTATGGCAAAGCACTGAGGGCAGTAGCCAAATTATGGTGGGCTTCTTTGCCATGAGCTTAATGAGTTCATTACTGGCTTTAAGTTTTTGGTCTGCATTAAAAGCGACTGTGGCAAATTTAAAACAAGAACATGCATCTGCCATCGAACAAATGGTTGTTCGTCTTTATCGATATATTCCAATGGTGTCTTTAGCTGCCATGCTTTCCTATTTAGTTACGCAGTTATAACCCCAAAATTAAACCTTCAAAACTGGAGCTTGCTCCAGTTTTTTTATGTCTCGTGTTAATGAACAGTTCGTAGCGTACATCAGTGCATACTTCTACATGGTACGCGCTCTAACATAACCTTGCTTTGTCCGTTTTGACGCATCGAATGTCTGTTTCACATATGGTCAGCCTGAATGAAATTTTTATAATCTTTAGATATCAGATCTTAGATAGTTGGATGAAGTACAACAAAGAAAAGAAAGAGGGAAAAATGCAACAGATCGATTGGCAAGATTTTTTGAAAGTTGAATTACGTGTGGGGAAAATTGTGCAGGCTGAAGTCTTTGAGCAAGCACGTAAACCCGCGTACATTCTCCATGTGGATTTTGGAGAGGAACTGGGCATTAAAAAATCCAGTGCGCAAATTACACAGCTATATCAGCCGGAAAATCTATTGGGAAAATTGGTCGTTGCCGTCGTGAATTTTCCAAAAAAACAAATTGGTCCGATCCAGTCAGAGTGTTTGGTCACAGGCTTTCATAATGCAGAGGGGCATGTTGCTCTTTGTGTGCCTGATGCAGAGATTCCCCTAGGCACCAAGTTACTTTGAAAAAGTAGGGTGAACTGGCACCCTGAAAGTTTATCAATAAAAAACCGAGCTTTGGCTCGGTTTTTTTGATCTTTTGTAGCGGAATTAACGGCGTGATTTAAAAGAAATATCAACTTTACGCGGGCGATAAATCCAACCGAGAACCAATAACAAGAATGAGAAAATCAACACAGGCCAATCACTTAAGCGTGTGTAAAGTGTCTCGCCTTGCATGGCAGGTAAATCACCACGCAGTACTGCATCTTTATCCATCGGTGCTTGTTTCACAATGTGACCATTATGATCAATAAAGGCGGTAATGCCGGTATTGGTTGCACGGATAAACCAACGGCCATTTTCTTTGGCACGCATTTGAACCATTTGTAGGTGCTGATGTGGGCTCGCTGTTCCAGTAAACCATGCGTCATTGGAAATAGTCACTAGGTAGTCACTTTGACTGGCATTACGACGGGTTAA
The DNA here is from genome assembly GCF_023499985.1 of Acinetobacter amyesii. Classification (NCBI taxonomy): domain Bacteria; kingdom Pseudomonadati; phylum Pseudomonadota; class Gammaproteobacteria; order Moraxellales; family Moraxellaceae; genus Acinetobacter; species Acinetobacter amyesii. Next base: position 92,283 of record NZ_JAMCOU010000026.1, read on the forward strand.
GTTGGGATAAGCCACTTCATAGCAAATCGCTGCGCCTAAATCATGACCTTTAACATTCAAAGGCTTTTGGTTGTTTGCGCCACGTGAAAAGCCACTCATCGACGGGTCATTTTGTAGGGCAGGTAGTACCCAACTTAACATCCCTGAAAGCGGAATGTATTCACCAAAGGGGACTAGACGTTGCTTCTTGTATAGACCAGAAGATTCATCACCAGTTGCCATGATGGTGTTGTAATACATAGGGTGTTGGTTTTGCTGTGATTCCGCTAAATCCCAATAGGGAATACCTGTCACCCAAGCCGTCCCTGTTTTATTGGCTTGGACTTTCATCGCATCCAGAAACGGCTCAATATCGGTTTGGAACATAGGAATGGAGGATTCCGGCCAAACAATGACATCACGCCCCCATTCGGTCCGACTTAATGACGCATATTTCATTAAGGTTTGAGCTTGGTATTCTGTTAACCATTTTAAATCTTGTGGAATATTGCCTTGAATTAAGGAAACACTCAGCGGTTTTTCATTTTTAGGCTGAACAAATTGCAGTTGCGCTGCACCCCATGCACCGAGCAAAACAAGGGCAGAGGGAACAATCCAGAAGATGCGTTTACGCAGGATTTCAACCAAGGCGCAGGCCAATACAATGACCGCGAAAGATACCCCAAAGATCCCGAATAATGGCGCATAGCCATCGAGGAATCGTTCAGTAAAGGCATAACCTGCAAACAACCATGGAAAACCAGTAAAGACCCAAGTTTTACTCCACTCGAAAAACACCCAAAGTGGCGCAAAGGTCAGTGGTGTTTCTGGAAAGAAGCGGCGGTAGAGCCAACTCTGAACTGCGGTAAACAGCCCCATCACAATTGCCATAATGGCAATCATCAAAACACTGAGTGCTGAATTGGTATCACCATAGACATGGATCGAGGTATACAGCCAAAAAGCCCCGACAAACCATAAGCCAAAGCCATAAGCTAGACCAATGAAAAACGATTGTTTAGGTGCACGTTGACTTAAGCAAGCATACAGCAGGGCTGGAGATAAAATTGCCAACCACCAATAATGATAAGGTGCCAGCGACAAGCTGAAGATGGCACCTGAAAATAATGCAATCAGCAAAGGATAGATGAAAGGTAGCTGTTTTTTTTGTTGTGAATGGTTTAGCAGCTTATCAAAGTAGGTTCTCATTTACGGACAGCTCGGATCAGATGAATAGTACGTGCATCTGCCTCCAAAATGGTAAATTCCCAGTTTTCAAGTTCAATCACTTGACCTTGTAAATCACTGACCAAGCCCATTTCTTGTAGCAGTAAGCCGCCCACAGTTTCTACTTCATCATCTGAAAAATCAGCATCTAAAAGATTGTTAAAGTGTTCAATTGGTGTAAGTGCTTGAACCAACCATGTATTTGCGCTCAGCGGGTCTTCATCTGGAATGATAAATTGAGCTTCTTCATCGACTTTGTCGTGTTCATCTTCAATTTCACCCACAATTTCTTCAAGAATGTCCTCTAAAGTGACTAAGCCTGAAGTTGTGCCATATTCATCAATCACTACAGCGATATGGGTTTGGGTATTTTTCAACATACGTAAAACTTGGTCAGAACGCGCGCTCTCGGGTACAAATAAGGGTTGACGCATTAATGCACGAATATCGACTTTGGTGGTCGGTTCTGTCAAAAATGGCAACAAATCTTTGGCCAACAAAATACCGACAACATTGTCTGGCTGGTCTGAGGAAAAGACTGGGAAACGTGAGTGTGCAGATTCAACAAGTACATGCAAAATATCTAATAGCTCATCATCTTCTTGCAAGCTGATCATCGCAGTACGGGGGGTCATGACCTCGCGGATTTTAGTTGCAGGTAAGTCGAGTACCCCTTCGAGCATGGCAACTGTATCGGGTTCTAAGAAGCGACGTGAATCTTGTACCAATTTCAACAGTTCGTCACGGGTTTCTGGTGCAGTGCCCAGCCATTTACGTAAGCCGCGCATGCCCCACGACGGGCCGGATTCCTCTTGCATGATCTTTCCTAAAGACTCTTAATATCTAATAAATGATGATTTTATCATACCGTAGAAAATACAGTTGTCTATTGTTAATGTTGATCTAGATGATGAGCGATCAAGTCATTTTAAGACGTTATCATCTGCATTTTTCAAGCTAACATTCGGTCGTCAGGATTATGCTAAAATAGCCTTAGATTTTAATACTGAGTTTTCTAATGTCTGAGCCTTCTGTGCCCCCATCAATTCAATTAAACACCCGTGGCTTACGTTGCCCTGAGCCTGTGATGATGTTGCATCAAGCCATTCGTAAATCAAAATCGGGTGATATTGTTGAGGTTTTTGCAACAGATAATTCGACCTCTTGGGATATTCCGAAATTTTGTATGCATTTAGGTCATGAGCTTTTGCTTCAAGAAGAACGTCTTGATGAAAATGGAAATAAAGAATTCCATTATTTGGTTCAGAAAGGTTAATTTAAGAGATTGTAAAAAAATAATAATTATTAAGATGTTACATTTTTATTAATAAAATAGGCTGGTCAAGTCTGATGGCTAGCCTATATCATTCGCAGCATAATTATACAAAGTTTAAAAAACAGACTTTTAAAATGTTAAATTCGATTGCTCTTATACTTGAAAAATTAGGCTTATCTGCCCAAAAACGTGCCATTCATGTGCAATTTTCCAACCCTGCGTTGAATGATGAGCTTTTTATTCAACGTATTGATGGGGAGCATGTCTTAAACCAAGGCCTGCAAGCGACTTTGATTTGCCTATCCACCAATGCCCTTATTCCGTTAAAACAATTTATTGGCGCACAGGTCGCCGTTGATCAAGTGACTGATCAGGGCGAACTCTTCCGTACCACGGGTATTATTACCGAAGCGACCCAAGGGCAGAGTGACGGTTCACTCACGCTATATAAACTCACTTTAGAAGATGCAACATCGCTGTGGCATAAGCGCCGCAACAGCCGTGTGTTTATGAACAAATCGGTGCGTGATGTCAGTGAAACTCTTTTTAAAGAATGGCAAAGCAAAAGTCCGCTCTTTGCTGCCAGTCTAACGCTAGATCTAAGCGGTTTAAGCCAAAACTATGATGTACGACCTTTCATCATGCAGTCGAATGAAAGCGATTATGACTTTTTAACGCGACTTTGGCGCAGTGAAGGCATTAACTGGCTCATCGATGAAGCACAGTTGAAAGTGCCGCATTCCTCAGCCCAAATTGAAAAACAAAAACTCCGCCTGATTGATGACAATAGCCAATATCAAGCGCTCAGCCGTCGTAGTATCCGCTTTCATCGTTCTAGCGCCACTGAAAAACAAGACAGCATCACCAGCTTGATCGGTGAGCGTAGCATTCAACCGACTGCGGTCCATGTGCAGCGCTGGCAAGCCGATGGACTCAGCCAAGAAGAAGGCGCAGGTTCAGTTCAAAGCAAACATCAGCATAGCCAAAGCCAAGACAATGCCAGCTTAAGTCTTGAACAAGCTTGGCATGTCAGCCCTGCATGGATGCAAGACTTAAAAGGCGAAGACCAAGCTACCGCTTCATCCAATAGCCAAATTGAAAAATTGAATCAAAACCTAACGCGCTATCACGAGCTACAATCGAAAAAATTCAGTGCACAATCGACTGTGCGTGATACCCAAGTGGGTTATTGGTTTGAACTGAATGAACACCCAGAAATCGATCAACACAGTGGTGCAGACAAACAATT
>NZ_JAMCOU010000025.1:0-77839 GCF_023499985.1 Acinetobacter amyesii
GTCCTAGATGAAGACGGCATACGGTATAAAGTCAAATCTCTGCCTGTAAATTCGGTACGAACAGCATGCCCAATGTGTGGTTTTTCCGTATTTTCTGGCATCGAGAGCATCAAAGTATCAGTCGCTTTGTCTCCCGTCGTCATAATACTGTGGCAATTCGGCATCTGTGTAAGCAGCTTCGCAATGTCGGTTGGCTGATAGATATGTAAAAACTTGTCTGATGCATTGCCTTTCAAACGAATCACTTGATAGGCCGTATCAAAAATGCCTATGCCTGTTTCATTTAAAAAATCTCGAATGAGCTGTTCTTTAAAAGTTTTGCCCTCTAGATTGAGAAAATGATTTTTATCCTGAAAAAAACATAGGCCAAAGATTTTCCACATGTCATTTTGGAAATTTGGATAGTAAAAATCCATTTTCCAACGTGTTTTGGGTGGCGGAAAACTCCCTAGCATCAAGAGTTTCCCATTTGATGGCAAAAATGGCGCTAAAGGATGCGTTTCGATTTGCGGACTCGCGTCGGAAATGTCTTTGCTCATGTAAATTTAACTTCGCCCAGTGGTTGAATCATAAAATGTCTATGAAAATTGTTCAGTGATGTGTTTTGCTATTTTTTCAGCCCATAACTGATAAATTTCTTTACTCGGGTGAAAGCCGTCTTTGGCCATTTGTAAATTTTTCTCACGATACTCGTGTAAATCGTATTGAATTAATCTCATATTCGCTTGAGTATTAACATAATTTTTTAAAATCGCATTCATCTTTTGCGAATATTGTCCAAACAACCATGACAATGGAAATGGTAAAGCTGGAAACGCATCCATTGGTGGCACACCTGAAATGATCAATAGCTGTGGATGAAACTTTTCCTCGACAGCTTGATATAAACGCTGCTGGAGCTTCAACCACTGCTCTGGCTGTTTTAATGTTGTAACATCATTTACTCCAACAGAGCTGATCACGACATCAAAGTTCTGCGTAGTGACATTGTCCAAAGCATTGATGATTTGCTGGCTATTATGCCCCGTTGTGGCTTCAAGGCAAAAGTGAACTTGATAATCAGGCGATAAAATTTTAAGCAATTGTCCTAATAGCGCATCCGACTGATGCTCGACGCCGACACCTGCTGCTGCTGAATCACCTAGTATTAATAGCGATAATGGTCTATTACCCTGACCACTCATCCCACAACGTTCTCCCATCGGTTCTGCTAAACGTGGGGTATTTTTTTTCACACGGTAACCTTGGATCAGTAATGCAGGTAACAGCAGCAGTGTTGATACTTTGAGTAGCATAATATTTAGCAATGATTGAGAGCTTGTCGACTGCATTATTTTAATTAGTTTAAAAAACAAAGCATTGACTCTATTGTTATTTTTCTACATTTTCTTTTTTTAAAAGCACCATTCTGCGGCATATTGCTAGTTTTTTATATTAATAATGATTATCATTTATCTGATTTCATTCTACCTATTTTATTATTTCAATGAAAAAACTTTCCCCACTTTTTTTAACTTGCTCTATGAGCGTTGCTGTTTCTTCTGCTTTTGCCCAAACTCAAAACTTACCCGCTTTAACCGATACAACAGAAAAAAAACATTTCCCCTATGCTGCTGCATGTGAAGATGTCAAAGCGCGAAGCCAAATATTATTAAACCTACAACATCAGTTAAATCAAAATCCAAAACAACATGCTCAAATTCTTGAAGATTTTTGGAAGCGTGTAGAGCTTATAGGTACACCAATCATTGAAAACTATGATGAACAACATAGCCGCATAGTTTTCTTATGGAAAGGTGCGCAGCATAATGTACGCCTTATTGGTGGCCCGAGTAATGACCATGAATGGTTAACACGCCTACCAAATACCGATATTTGGTTTAAAGAATCCATCATTGATCATCGTTATATTGGCAGTTATAGCTTTGCTGTCGACTTACCGAACTTAGAAGGTTATCTGTCAAATTATTGTCCGCATCTGAATCCTAAACTTAAAGAATCAAGAACGCAGCGTCGTGCTGTGATACAAGTACAACGCATTGATCCTTTCAACAAAAACACTTATCTCGCAAGTGATGACACATCAGGCTTGCGTAATGAAAATTTAGTGGCGCTTAAAGATGCCCCGCCTTTTATTGATCCAAAACAATATCCAAATGTGAACCCGCCCCAATTACAAGAGTTTGCTTTAGACAGCAAAATTTTGAATAACTCACGTAAAATCCAAATTTACCAATCTAAAGCTAAGAAAAATCAAAGCTATATCACCGCTATATTTTTTGATGGTCAGCAATATAACGAGTTGCTGAATGTTCCAAAGGCATTAGATATATTAGTTGAGCAAGGTCAGTTATCGCCAATTCAAGTCATATTTGTTTCTCCACCGAACGATCAGGAACGACCGAAAGAATTAACACCCAATGCAAAATTTTCAGCTTTTTTTAGTGATGAACTGATGCCTTGGATTCAAAAAAATGCACCTGCAAAAGTCGATTCGAAGAAAACGGTACTACTTGGGTCAAGTCTTGGCGGTTTAAGTTCAGCTTATTTAGCCTTAGAAAATCCAAATCAAATTAGTCATGTCGTACCGTTATCTGGATCATTTTGGTGGCAAAATGCGCCGACAGACCTCCCTAATGGCATGAGTAAAATCATTCGTGATAAAACCTCACAACCTAAACAGCATTGGTTTATTACTGCCAATAGTTATGAAAGCTCTCGAAATAATAATGAACTGAGTATTTTAGAGACTTCACCTATTGTTGCAGCCGATTTAAAAAATAAAGGTCATGATGTGCATTACCAATCATATATCGGCGGACATTCCTACGCGGTATGGCAAGTTGCCTTGCAAGATGCGCTCAAGCATTTTTTTGCACACAAGTAATTTATAAAAGTTTAGATCATAAAAAAGCCCTCAATTGAGGGCTTTTTTTGAAGCTATTACTGATTTAATTCCAGCGATTTATGCGTTTAAAGGTTCCAAAATCATTGAAACGTACACCAACCTCACGCATGACTTGGTGTGCAGTTTTTGCGGTTAGATGACGAATATAAAACGGCTCTTTGACCACAAAATGGTGGATGGCATGGGTCGAACCAAAGTTAAAGCAAAATAATTGCATTGGGAACAACCACCACGGATTTAACACCTGAGTTTGTTTAATGACATCGCGTGGGTCAATATCACCATAATAATGCATATTTGAGCTGATAAATTGTAAGCAGAAAGAACGTATAAAGTTCGGAATAATCCAAATCACAGCTAAAAAATTAATCGTTGGAATTAATTTCACTAAATTGACTGACCAACTAATACTTTGTCCTAACATTGGAGCAATACCATTCACCACATGATAAATGACAAATACATACCAAATGCCGTAATAAACAAAACTTAAAGGGAAAAATCCAGTCAATTGAGAGAACAATGCCGTTTTACGTTCTTTTTCAGGTTGTTTTTCAATGAATGTCCTAATCATCTTGAACATTTGAAATGGGCGCAAATAAACCGTCATCAATTGATCGCTAATGACCAATATACGACGTAAACCCCACGGCATGCCATTACTAATGCCCCGTTCTTCCAAGTCGTATTCTGAACCTGAATACTTATGATGATTGAGGTGCAAACGACGACGTGCCCAAGGACTAATAGTATTCGGACGTGCTAACCAAACCAAGGCCAACATGAGATGGTGAGCCCACGGCGTCTTTTTAAAATACATATAATGAATCAGGTCATGTTCTAATTCATGTGTCAGTGAAGCAAACATCGCCACTAAAATCACACAAGCCCATGCCGGTAAAATGCCAACAGCAAACGCCCAAGCTGAACCCAACATTCCCAGTAGCGCAAAAATAAGGATGGCTGCGCCTATAAAGTTTTGATGTTTTAAAATGGGATATTGCTGACGTAAGTCTTCACCAGCTTTCGTTACGACAGTTCTGACTTTGTTAATTCGCTGTTGATCTGTCATATCGGAAGACATAGACATAGTACAAACCTAAAAATTAATGAACAGTTGTACATTAAAGCAAATTAAAAAAAAGGAAATCGCTATTTTGAGAACAAATCATCGTCTGTTCAAATATTCAACATTTTATTTATTTTCAATATCTTATTTATAAATAATCTGAGTATTTACTCCATTTTTTCTTTGCAAAATCGGTTGCTTTTAATGTCTTTTCATCACAGGTTTTATGTATTCCTTTTTAACCTACAGAGGATGGCGAATATCATTTGAGAATAAAAAAGCCCCAATATTGGAGCTTTTTTATTATATAAAGAATTAACCTAATTTATTCACGATCTTCAACGGCAATACTTTCATCGCAAGACCTAAAGGCAACCACGGCCATTGTGGTACATAAGCTTTAACTGGTGCTTTCTCAATGGCTTTTGCTAAAAGATGTGAACCAGTTTTTTCATCGACTTCAAATGGTAGTTTTTTCGCACCTTCATTGATCTCCGTACGAATATAACCAGGGAAAATAGTCGTCACTTTAATTGGGGTATCAATCAGCTCTGCACGAATACCTTCAGCTAGAGCAGCAACGCCTGCTTTACTCGCACCATAAGCCGTTAAATGTTTAGGCATGCCGCGCATAGCACTCATCGAAGAAATCACCACCAAATGCCCTGCATTTTGGCTACGGAAAATTTCAACCGCAGCTTCACATTGCGCTAATGCAGAGATAAAGTTAGTTTCAACTGTGGCACGGTTAATTTCAAAATTGCCTTTACCAATACGACGACCTTCACCGACACCTGCGTTGACAATAACACGATCAATACTGCCAAAATCTGCTTTAAAGGCACGGAATACTTCAAACACTTGATCGTAATTTGTGACATCGAGGGTTTTCGCAATCACTTTGATGCCATATTGGCTTTCTAGTTCATTTTTTAGCGTTTCTAGACGCTCTAAACGACGTGCGCAAATGGCTAAGTTGTAGCCTTTTTGTGCAAACTCGCGTGCCATTCCTGCACCAATCCCTGAGCTTGCACCTGTAATTAAAATTGTTTTAGCCATGATAATTCCTTTGTTTATCTTAGATCCAAGTTAATAAATTTGGATCAACTGCTTTTATAAAATGATGTTCATTTAAACTGAGTAATTGCGGTTCATTTCCAACCAAACGCAGTGTTGTCATACTGGTATTGGCAATGGCCCAATTAAGTGCAAATGTTTTTTCAGGACTCAGCCCTAAAATTTTACCTACGGCAACCGAGATCACTCCACCTGAACTAAACACAACGGCATAACGCGGTTTGGTTTCAGCCAGTTGAGTGCATAACTTTTCTAGCGCTGTTTCGACTCGATTTTTAAAATGTGGCCAAGATTCATCGTATTCATGATGAAATTCTCCGCCTGTCCAACGCTCAATGGCACCTTCAAAAATTTTGGATAAATAAGCACGCGGGTTTTCATGCTTAGATACATCTTCTTTTAATAAATGCGGCTGGTTAAATCGAGGTTCATACTGAGCAAAAACTTGCTGATGATAAAATTCATTCCATGCGTTATCTGTATCAACTTGTGCTTCTGGAAAGCATTCAGCCAATGCAAGATTGGCTGTTTGTTGATGACGTTGCATGGAGCCTGCAACTACATAAGGACTTTCTTTTAAAATACGGTCAAAATACTGTCCCAGCACCTTAGCCTGTAGCTCACCATTGGGAGAAAGCTTGTCATAGCTTTCAGCGCCAAAAGAAGCCTGACCGTGCCGAATTAAATATATCGTGGTCATTTCCCTAAAATATCCTTCATTTTTTCAATATATTTTTGTGCCACGTCATTGGCTTCAAGTTTTTGCAAACCGATAAGTTTTAAGGCACGAATATGCAAAGCATGGATCACAATCCAAAAATCTTTAAATGCCGGATTATTGGTTTGTTTATGGTAGTAGCGGTAATAAATTTGCTGTGCAATTACTGCTAAACGGAAAATGCCGAACACTTCATAAAATGTCCAGTTGTCTGTTTGTAGACCAGTTTTTTCTAAGTAATATTCAACAACTTCTTTACGGCTAAACATGCCTTTCAAGTTGGTCGGCTGACGGCGTGTGGCTTTAAAAATTGCGTTATCGCCACTTTCAACCCAATACGCCAAAGCCGAACCTAAGTCCATCAATGGATCACCAAGCGTTGCCATTTCCCAATCCAATACGCCAATCACTTGGGTAGGATCATTTGGATCTAAAATCACGTTATCAAAACGCCAATCGTTATGAATTACACAGGTTTTAGAGTCAGCAGGAATATTGTCTTTGAGCCAATTACGGACATATTTAAAAGAAGGAACATTTAAGGTTTTGGCTTTTTCATAGCGTGCGTCCCAACCCTCCACTTGACGACGACAGTATCCGTCGCCCTTACCTATTTTTTCTAAAGCGGTACCTTCATAAGGCACTTGATGCAGTTCAATTAATTTGTTGATGACGTTGGTACATAACGCTCGAACTTGAGTTTCATCAAAATTAATTTCTTTGGGTAAGTTTGCACGTGGAATGATGCCTTCTACGCGCTTCATTACGTAGAAATCACAGCCAATCACTGATTCGTCCTGACATAGTGCCACCATTTCAGGGAGCACAGGATAAAATTCAGATAATGCTTTCTGTACGTTATATTCACGTGCCATATCATGTGCAGACTTGGCTTTGGTGCCTTTCGGTGGACGACGTAAGATTAAATCAGCATTGTCGTATTTTAAGCGATAAGTCCAATTTGATGCACCACCTGAATATTGAGTGACTTCTACAGGCCCTTCTATTTCAACGCCATGTTCAATCAACCAATTTCCTACAGCACGTACATCCAGTTCTTCACCCTCACGAACTGAACCGCCTACATCAATCACTGACATGCTTTTCTTCCTAAACTTGAATCTATCATGATGATAAAAATATAATTTTCTATAGTTTTATAGCATGGACAACTCGGGGTTGCCATGCCAAATATGTGACTACAACTTGTTTATTTTTTACGACGGCTGCTGTAACCGCGCTTCGCCAATTCTAATTTAGCAATCATGCCTTTATGTACTTCATCAGGGCCATCAGCTAGACGCAGTGAACGTGCTTGGGCAAAGAAACCCGTGAGCGGTGTATCTCGAGAAACCCCAGCACCACCGTGAATTTGAATCGCCATATCGACAACTTTTTCTAAGACACTCGGCGCAACTACTTTAATTGCAGAAATCTCGGTTAATGCAGCCATATTCCCTAGACTATCCATTTTATATGCTGCATAAAGGGTCAGTAAACGTGCCTGATCAATCGCAACACGTGCTTCTGCTACGCGTTCTAAATTGCCACCGAGTTTTAAAATTTCTTTACCAAACGCAGTACGGCTCATACCGCGGTCAATCATCAGTTCTAGCGATTTTTCAGCAGCACCAATACAACGCATACAATGATGAATACGGCCTGGGCCTAAACGACCTTGTGCAATTTCAAAACCTTGACCTCCACCGCCAATAAAGTTTGCAACAGGAACACGCACATTTGTGAAGCTAATTTCACCATGTCCATGTGGTGCATCGTAGTCGCCAAAGACCGGAAGCATACGTTCTATTTTGACTCCATCCGTATCTGCTGGAACTAAAACCATAGAATGCTGATGGTGACGGTCTTTGCTTTCATCTGGTGTATGTGCCATAAAAATAATAATTTTGGCATTTGGATCACCTAAACCTGAAGACCACCATTTACGTCCATTCAACACAATTTCGTCGCCTTCAACGACAGCTGTAGCTTCCATATTGGTGGCATCACTTGAAGCAACAGCAGGTTCTGTCATACAAAACACCGAACGGATTTTGCCGTCTAGTAATGGTGTTAACCACTGCTGCTTTTGTTGTTCCGTGCCATAGCGCCAAATCACTTCCATATTGCCGCTGTCTGGTGCATTGCAATTGAATACCGTGGGTGCAAGTAAACTACGGCCTGAAAGTTCTGCGATGTGTGCATATTCTTGTACAGATAAGCCTTGCCCAAGTTCAGGACAAGGTAAGAACATATTCCATAAGCCTGCAGCTTTGGCTTTATCCTTTAAAACCTCTAACTGTGCTGGCCATTGCCATTTGGTCCAATCACCACCTTGGTTCAACTCATGAACTTCTGCCCAAAACTCAGTTTCTACAGGCTCAATTTCATCTTTAATAAATTTTTTTGTTCTTTCAATATAATCTTGTGCACGTGCTGAAAGTTCAAACATGACAACATCCTTTAAATATTATGTTCTTTACGCTTTACAACACCATAACCTGAAATCTAATATGAACAAAATGATTTAATTCAATAGATAAACATGAATAGTATTCATAAAAACACCGTCATCGATATGGGTGTGTTTCACCGTATGGATATCAATTTATATCCACTTTATATCGCAATTTATGAACAAAAAAGCATTTCAAAAGCTGCAAAAATTTTGTGTATTACTCAGTCTGCAGCGAGTCATGCACTTCAACGTTTAAGACAACATTTACAAGATGACTTATTTGTACGTGCTGGGGCAAAAATGCTTCCGACACCATTTGCCGAGCAGATTTATCCTGTAATTAAAAATGCGCTTATTGCGATTCAAAGTATTTCTATCCAAAAACAACAATTTACTCCTTCAATGGTACAGAGCTTAAAAATTGCGGTACATGATGAAATTGAACCGATTATTTTTCCCAAGTTAGTTGAACATTTTCAACAGCAACAGTTTCAGATCCAATTTTCCAGTATTAAATTAGACCGCAAAACCATTGTGGCTGACCTTGCTGCACAGCAAATTGATTTTGCGATTGACCTTGAGCAAAACTTTGGTGAAAAAATAAATTTTCAAACTTTAGTAGAAGATCAATTCGTGGTTTGTAGTCAACATCCTAAGATGGATGAACATATTTACCTGTCTGCACCACACATTGGGGTTTCTTCACGACGTGCAGGAGTATTAGTCGAGGATATTTATTTAAACCGTAAAAAACACTCTAGAGAGATTTTTTTACGCTGTCAGCATTACTCTACTGCGCTACAAATTTTGGCACAGCAACCCAAGGCAATATTGACGATTCCACAAAATATTTTGACGCATTTACAGGTTGCTCCCGAACTGAATATTTTTGATGTACCTGTCTACTTACCGAAAATTAAACTAGGGATGTATTGGCATAATGATTTGGAATTAAATTCACGGCATGTTTTTTTGCGAAGCGAAATTTCTAAAATTTTTACTTAGGCTATTTTATGATGGTATATCAATTTGCTTAGGCTATTTAAATGGGTTTAGATTGAATTCTGGGTGATGAAACTTGCTGTATATTTATAGATCAAATGCTGATTATTTAAGGTATTTTTAACTGACCGTCGGTTTATTCGACAGCCATAAATCATGAGTTCTTATAAAATCTAAATTCCTGTTTTTATGCGATATGAGCTCGTTCATATCATTGTGTATGCTTTCAAATCTCTCCGCGAATTGGCTCATGGCGTTAGGTGCAGTATTGTGCCTGATCACAGTCTATGTTCTCTATAAAGTCACTATATTCTTAAAGGATTTTTTTCAACCTTTTAAGAAAGGAAAGTCTTACCTCTGCCGTGTATCTGATATTAGTGATGGCGACACCCTCACCTGCTATCGGATGAATCTGAGACGTTCTAAAACCAAACTTCGCTTTGCTTATGTTGATGCGCCAGAATCGACACAAGCCTACGGTAAAGAGTCTGCACGCCTGATCAAATCTATGGTTTACAAGAAATTTGTTCGCGTAAAAATCACTGATGTAGACCGTTATGGCCGCTGCGTTGGGGTCATTTATCGCTATCGTAAATGTATGAATGAAGAGATGGTAAAACGTGGGGCTGCGTGGGTATACGAAGAATACATCCGTGACCAAAAGCATTTGAACTATATGATGAATTTACAAAGCAAAGCACGTAAACAAAAGAAAGGTTTGTGGAAAGCCAGTCGTCCAATGCGCCCTAAAGAGTATCGTAAATTACATAAATAACAGACCACATTACAGCATGGCAAAGGAATATTTGATGACTTAGCCATGTCTAATATTTGACCTTTTTTTACTTCGCTATACAATAATGCTGCCCTTTTGGGCATAGAAAATAAATTAGATAATTAAAATTGGAATAATAATGACTGAACTTACTTCAAGCGAATTGAATCCGTTTCAACAAGATCAAAATATTCAGCCTCAAATTCAAAAAGCCGATCATCCCCTGTCTCCTGAAGGACGTTTTGGCCGCCTGTCTTATTTAGCGTGGTTATTTATCATTAGTATGATTTATACCTGCCTATTAGGCATCAGCGTCGCGCTGGGACTTTTTGCATTTTTCAATTCAGCAGAACGTAGTATTGAAGCACTTTTTAATTCATTCTTAGGACTCAGTGCGATCGCTCTGATTGTCGTTTCCATCGTTGCAATGTTTGTCGCAATGATCTGCATTACGATTCGTCGTTTACATGATCTAAATAAAAGTGGTTGGCTCTGTTTAATTTTTCTCATCCCACTGGTCGGTACCATCTTTAGCATTTATGTGATGGCTGCAAAAGGCACCGAAGGTGAAAATAAATTTGGTATTAAGCGTCCAACGGAACAAACAGAGAAAGTTATTGGGTCACTGTATCTGATCTTGATGATTGTTTATTTATTGGTCATGATCCCATTGATGTTCAATATGCAAAGTATGATGAACAATTTAGAACAAGCGCAATTACAAGAACAAGCGATGATGTCTGATAGTGAACCTGAATTAACGGATGAACAACTTGCGGCTTATTTAGAGCAAGCTGAATCAGAAGGTGAAGAACTTGCTTATGCAGATGGTGAAAGTGTAGAAATTTCAGAAAATGCAGACAGCTCAGCAGAAGATGCTGCAATTGCTGCTGCAGAAGCTTCTGTAGAATAAACTCGCATTGTTTAAGTTATCAATTCAACGATATGCATTGAACGATAAGCTTTAAATGAAATGTTATACAAGAAAACCTGTGTGCGCGCAGGTTTTTTTATACCTGTTTTTTATGCTTTGAGTTGTTCACTTGAATTGAAAATAAATTAGGCGTACAGTTGCGATAATTTAGTTACCCTAGTTAACTATCATGAATACCTCATTAGGTTTCCGCTCTTCACTTCTGCGCTGTGCGCGTCTCATAAGTGATGAAATCAACACGATTTTATTGCCCTATCAATTGAACTATTCGCTTTGGCAAGTCATGTTTGTCATCCGTGAAAAAACCGCTTGTACATCTATTGAAATGGCTGAATATTTAAACGTATCCAAGCCATCCATCACTAAGCGTGTCAAAATTCTTGCGCAGATGGATATTTTGAGTCACGTACAAACTGACGATAAACGTCAAAAGAAAATGAAGCTCAGCGAGACTGGACGTGAGTTATTTCAGCAATGTGCAAAAGACATAGATGCCTTTGAGCAGCGCCTGATCGCGCCATTAGCTAGCCAAGATATCCAACGCTCCATTCAAATTTTACACCGTGTCATGCAAGAACTTGAACAAAACACTGTAGGTGATGATCATGCACGATAAAGCACCACTTTGGACTCGAAATTTTATTTTAGTCAACGCCATTAACTTCCAATTGGTTTTAACCTTTTATCTCTTGGTTGTGGTGATCGTGGGCTATGCGGTGGCTGAATTAGGTGCGACAACTGCTCAAGCCGGTCTAGTTTCAGGCTTGTTCATTGTCGGCACATTGGTCGGGCGTTTATTGGTAGGCAAGTTCCTAGAACGCTTTGGACGTAAAACGACACTGATCGTTGGTTTAATTGGCTTTTTAGTCTTTTCTGGTTTTTACTTCATTCAGTTTGGCGTCGGCATGTTGCTTTTCATACGCTTTATGCATGGCTTTATGATGGGTATGGCATCAACAGTGCTGGGTACCTTAATTGCCCAAATCTTACCAGCGACACGTCGCGGTGAAGGCATTGGCTACTACAGCATGAGTAGTACTTTAGGTACAGCTATTGGGCCATTTCTTGCCATTTGGATGATGTTACACATTGGTTATCACGCGATTTTTATCGTTTCTACGATTATCGCATTGAGCTGCCTATTGGTTGCTTTGCTGATTCAAGTGCCCGATTTACCCAAAATCAATAAACCTTTCGATACTGTTGAAGCCGTCAAAAAACCGAGTTGGATTGCTCAATTTGTAGAACCTAAAGCATTACCGATATCATTCATCATGCTTTTCGCTTCAATCTGCTATTCAGGTGTTTTATCTTTCATTAACTTCTATGCCAAAGAAATCGATTTGGCTGAAACAGCCTCGTTTTTCTTTTTGATGTATGCCATTGCGATTTTAATTTCTCGCCCATTTACAGGCCCGTTGATGGATCGTAAAGGTGAAAATATTGTGATCTACCCTGCTTTTGTGATTATGGGCGTAGCATTGGTACTGCTCAGCATCACACAGAGTTCATGGATGCTTTTACTTTGTGCCGGCTTACTTGGACTTGGTTATGGCAATATTCAGTCGGTCTGCCAAACAGTTGCCGTGAAAAGTGCACCGCTTGAACGTATGGGCTTTGCCACTTCGACTTTCTTTATCTTTTTGGATGCCGGCTTAGGCTTTGGACCATACTTTATCGGTAAATTGCTCGACCATATTGGCTACTCACAATTGTATTTGTATAGCGCATTTGCTGCCTTTGCATGTATTGGTGCCTACTATATTTTACATGGTCGTTATGCCGTTCGAACCGCTTAAACTGTATTTAAACATCAAATCGTCGGCTGAAACGTCGACGATATTCTAAGGGGCTCAGCCCCGTTTTTTTTTGAAATAACCGTCGAAATGAGCTTGGGTCACTATAGCCAACATCTCGCATAATCAGATCTAAAGCATGTCCCGTTTCTTCTAAACGCTTTCGTGCAGCTTCAATCCGTATCGATTGTAAGTATTGATTCGGTGGAATATCCAAAGCCGCTTTAAAATGTCGAATCAATGTCCTCGTTGTCACATTAAACTGCGCCGCAAGTTCATCTAAGACTATATTTTCATGATAATGCTGTTCCAACCAATCTTGAACTTTTTGCACTAAACCATCCTGATGCGGTTTAGATATTTTCAATAATGAATAGGACAACTGACTGTCACGACGATAATCCAGTACAAATGATTTTGCCGTATGGATTGCCGTTTCAAAACCATAAAAACGTTCGATTAGGTGCAGTCCCAAATCAAACCATGCTAAGCCACCTCCAGCACAGTAAATATTTTGATCATGGCTAATGAGCTGATCTGCATTCAGTTTCACCAAAGGATAGCGTTCACTAAACATTTGCTGAAAGCCCCAATGCGTCGTTGCCTGCTTACCATCTAAAAGCCCTGCTTCCGCCAGAAAAAAATTACCCGTACAATTTCCTGCGATCAGTCCGCTCTGCAATTGCCGAGTTTTTAATAACTCGATCAGCGCTGAATTTTGCGCTAAAACATCTAAAATCGCCGCGCCTATCGTTGGAACAATGATGATATCTGCATCTGTTATTTCAGAAAATGCTAAATCTGCATAAAGCTTGATGCCATTAATACATTGCACAGCTTGACCATGTTGTGAGGCAATTTTAACCTGAAATAGCCGCTGCACATTTTGTTTTTGAATCCGGTTCCAACTGACTCCCGCCATTGCAAAGAGATCAACAACCCCAGTAATCGCAGAAGCCAAAGCACCATCAAATGCTAAAATTATGATTTTCTTCATTTAAAGTTCAAATTATCAAAATGTCATTTTTGACTTATTAAGTGTCATTATTGACAATTCTATATCTAAAAATCAACTGCTAGGCTTAAGCCATAAAATTCGACCCGATTAGAGATTGATCAATGGCGCAGTTAATCAATGACAAAGATTTAAATTTTTTGCTATTTGACGTGTTTAAAGCGCAAGACTTAACGCATTACCCACGTTTTGCTGAGCATGATGCTGAAACCTTCAAAAGCATCCTAGAAACTGCACAAGGTATTGCTCAAGACTTTTTTGCACCCCATAACGCAACAGCCGATCAAAACGAACCTACGTTTGATGGTCAACAGGTTAAAACTATTACAGAAGTCAAAACGGCATGGAAGCAATTTGCAGATGCCGGCCTACTTTGTGCGCAGCATGATTATGATGCAGGCGGTATGCAACTTCCGACTTTGATCAACATGGCTGCTAATGCCTATTTCATGTCAGCAAATCCATCGTCAGTGGCTTATTCATTTCTAACCGCTGCGGCTGCAAATGTAATTCAAGCTTTCGGTACGACTGAACAAAAAGATAGGTTTGTACCGCATATGTTCAGTGGTCGCTTTGCTGGAACGATGGCCATGACTGAACCTGATGTGGGTTCATCTTTGGGTGATTTGACCACAAAAGCCATACCACAAGCCGATGGTACTTACCTCATCAAAGGCCAAAAGATGTTTATTTCAGGAGGTGACCAAGACATCACTGAAAATATTGTCCATTTGGTCCTTGCTCGCATCCAAGATGCACCTCAGGGCGTGAAAGGTATATCGCTATTTATTGTTCCGAAGTTTAAAACCCTGAGCGATGGTTCACTTGCAGGCGCCAATGACGTTCAACTGGCTGGCTTATTACATAAAATGGGCTACCGAGGTACAACATCGACTGTGCTGAGCTTTGGTGAAAAAGATCAATGTACTGGCTATCTGATTGGTGAAGCAGGTGCTGGTCTTAAATATATGTTTAAGATGATGAATGAAGCACGAGTCGGTGTCGGCTTAGGTGCAGCCATGATTGGATACCGTGGCTATTTAGAGTCACTCGAATATGCCAAAAACCGTCCACAAGGTCGCTTAGTATCAGATAAAAATCCTGCCGCTAAACCTGTCAATATTATTCAACATACAGATGTTAAACGGATGCTTTTGGCACAAAAATCCTATGTGGAAGGCGCACTTGCATTATGCCTATTTGCTGCACGTTTAATTGATGAACATCAAGCCGCTAACAATGAAGACAGCGCGTTGTTATTAGATTTGATTATCCCTGTCGTCAAATCATTCCCTTCCGCCTATGGACCAAAAGCCAATGATTTAGCCATTCAAGTTTTAGGTGGTGCGGGCTATACCCGTGAATATCCACTTGAACAATGCTATCGCGACAATCGCTTAAATCCGATCCATGAAGGTACATTTGGGATTCAGTCTTTGGATTTATTGGGTCGTAAGCTTTGGCAGCACAACAGCAAAGGTTTGATGCTGTTATTACAACGTATGCAAAATACGATTGATCAAGCTCAACATCCAAAAACGGAAGCGCTTGCAGCGATTTTTTCAGCGCATTTAAACACGGTGAAGAAAACCACACAAAGTTTGGGACAAGTCCTCGCCCAAGGTCGTGTCGATCAGGCGCTGGGTAATTCTGCATTGTATCTAGACATGATGGGCAAAGTCATCATTTCATGGCTATGGCTTGAAATGGCCAATCAAGCCCTTGTGAAATTTGAACATTCAGATTTAGCTGAAGATCAACAATTCTTAGCCGGTAAATTACAAGCCGCGCAATATTTTATCCGCTGGGAATTACCTGAAATAGAACATCAAGCCAAGTTATTGCTAGAACTTGATGATACTTGCCTCAACATGCAAGAAAGTTGGTTCTAGCCACCCGTTTAGCTCAGTCCTCAATGGGCTAATCTGGACAAGATTTTCACGGATGAAAATCTTGTCCAACCCTATCTATTTCAATAAAAACTACAAAAAAAAAGGAACTTAGTTTTCGTTCCTTTTTTATCAGGATTGAGTGCTATACGCTGCAATTATTGGAAGACTTTAAAACGAGCAGCATCATCCATATAACCTTTTTCTTTCGCTTCACCTTCCACTGAACCAAAAACCAATTGAGCACGAAGTTTCCAATGCGCAGGAATGTCCCATTCAGCATGCACTTGTTCATCCACAATTGGGTTGTAATGCTGTAGTGATGCGCCTAAACCTTCGGTATGCAATGCGGTCCAAGTCGCAAATTGGGCAATGGCAGTTGAATGTTCGGCCCAAAGCGGAAAGTTTTCTGCATAAGAAGGAAACTGTGATTGTAGGCCACTGACCACATCCAAATCTTCAAAGAACAGAACTGTACCTAAACCTGCTGCAAAACTTGCCATTTTAACCGTCGTCTTCGCAGCATTTTCTTCATCTTTCGCATAAGATTTTAATTTGTCAGCGACTAAGCCCCAAAATTTTTCGCTTTCAGCATTAAATAAAATAACAGCACGAGAAGATTGTGAGTTGAATGAAGATGGGCTTTGTTTAATCGCTGTTTGGATCAAATCAGTTAAATATTCTGTGCTTTGGCTTACATTGTCCCCAATAGCATAAATAGTGCGACGTTTGCGAATCAGGTCAATAAACTGATTTGACATATAAAATGGTCCTTTAAAATAAAATGTGCAGATGATTCAGAAACATTTGGAATGATAAGTATCGCGACTTTCCAAATGTTGGAATGCTTCTCTTGCTTGATGGGTCACTATGAAACAGTCACTTGTCGAAGTAAATCTGAAGTTCTGCTGTACATATAAAAAATCCTCCTAAGCGGAGGATTTTTCGACTAACTTTTTGACGTTTAGAATTTTGCTTCTAGCACATTCGCTGACACTTTGTTTTTCCAAAGCTCACGTAAAGTCGGTAGATAGAATTTTTCACCTAACTCAACCAACTCTGCATCAATCAAACCATGAACTTCGTGCATGAATAAATAATCAAGTTCAACAGTTTGTAATTTTGACTGTGCTTTTTTATATTCTTTGCGCTTTTGCTGTGCTTTTTTTACCAAGTTATCTGCATAAGCACGGTCTTTATATTGCGCAATAGCATTCAAACGCAGTTCGATTACGCCCCAACCACTGAGTAGTAATTTGAATTTTTCAAAATCTGCCGTTGTTGATTCCCAGCTCATTTCTTCTAGATTTTCATTTTCAGGCAAAACTGGTAGCAAAAGCTCCATAACACTTGGGAAAATCTTTTTAAAATTCAAAACAAATTTAACAGGATGCTCGCCCGGATAGTCTTTAAATTGAACGTTCTTTTGAACATCTGTCAAATAGATGGTGAGCATTGGGGGAAATCCTTAAATAAAACACTGTCTTGCAAATATTTATTCAAACAAATGTCAAATAGCAACGAAAACAGAAAAAGAAAGGCATTTTAACAAGTGTGCCAATGAATTCAAAGCCCAATCCAATGAATTACTCGCTTCATACTCCGGCCTTGCTGCATTTTGTTCGTTGCCCTATTTTTAATAAACAGTCCTGTTTATATACATACATTTCAAGATGACTATGATTCAAAAAAATATGTGTTAGCCAGTATTTAGCGATAAAAAATAATTAAAAAGTTATCCAATAAAAAGAGAGGCTGAGTTGAGTCAGCCTCTCAAATTATTTTCAAACACTCTAATTGAATGATCTCAAAACTATTTATTTGGTATTGGGTGAAACCATTTGCTCAGGACGAACCACTTCATCAAATTGCTCTGCAGTGACTAAACCGAGTTCTACCGCAACTTGCTTTAGAGTTTTTCCTTCTTTATATGCAGTTTTAGCAACTTTTGCAGCATTTTCATAACCAATTACAGGGTTGAGCGCCGTAACTAACATTAATGAATCATGTAAGAAATGGTCGATTTTTTCACGGTTTGGCTCAATGCCTACTGCACAGTGGTCATTAAAACTATTACATGCATCGCCGAGGAGTTGAATAGATTGCAATAAGTTAAAGGCAATAACAGGCATAAACACGTTTAATTCAAAGTTACCCGATGCCCCCGCAACATTAATAGTTGTATCATTTCCAAGTACTTGAGCAACCACCATTGTCATGGCTTCACTTTGAGTTGGATTGACCTTACCAGGCATGATGCTTGAGCCTGGTTCATTTTCTGGAATGCGTAGCTCACCAAAACCACAGCGTGGGCCACTGGCTAACCAGCGCACGTCATTGGCGATTTTATTTAAACTTACAGCAAGTGTTTTTAACGCCCCCGATGCAAATACAGCAGCATCACGTCCTGCAAGTGCTTCAAATTTATTGGGTGCAGTTACAAATGGCAAACCCGTTTGCTTCGCAAGTTCTGCTGCTGCTTTTACAGCATATTCAGGATGTGCGTTGAGACCTGTACCCACCGCTGTTCCGCCTAGTGGTAATTCATACAGCCCTTCTAAAGCTTGATTTAAACGCTTCAAACCATGATCGAGCTGTGAAACATAGCCACTAAACTCTTGGCCTAATGTTAAAGGCGTTGCATCCTGTAAATGTGTACGGCCAATTTTAACAATATCTTTAAATTCTTTAGATTTCGCTTCTAAGGTATTACGAAGTTTCGTTACAGCAGGAATTAAAAGCTCATTGATTTGTAGGCTTGCAGCCACATGAATTGCAGTTGGGAATGAATCGTTGGTCGATTGAGCACGATTGACATGATCATTGGGATGGACAGGTTTTTGTGAGCCCAACGGATTACCCAGTTTTTGATTGGCAATATTGGCAATTACCTCATTACAGTTCATGTTACTTTGCGTACCAGAACCAGTTTGCCAAACTACCAGTGGGAATTGTGCATCCCATTGACCTGAGATCACTTCTTCGGCTGCATTGACGATATAACCAGAAAGTTCCTGAGGGATTTGACCCAATGCTGCGTTAGTAATCGCTGCTGATTTTTTCACGAGACCCATTGCACGAATCATTGGACGTGGTAAACGTTCACCACCAATTTTAAAGTTTTGCAAACTACGCTGTGTTTGTGCACCCCACATCGCATCGCTAGGTACTTCAACATCGCCCATTGTGTCATGTTCAATACGTGTTTGCATAAATGACCTCATATCCTTATCTATAAAACTTGAACGTCTATGCAGAATTAAACTCTGCTGATAAATACAGTTTAGGTAACTTGCCTAGATTTGTAAATAATAACCATTATCAATTATAAGTGGTTTATTTGATAATCTTTATCGTGTTTTTATAAAGAAAATCATGCACGACGATTACATTTACCCAATACAAGACGAGTTAATTCCCTCTTAATGTTTGTTGATAGAAGCGCCATTCATCTTCTAGCATTTTCTTTAAATCTTGTTCAGGCTGCCAATCAAAAGTACTTTTCGCTTTCTGTGTACTTGCCCCAAGCTGGTCATATTCATGGCTTGGATAAAAAGTAGATTCGACCGTCTTAATCTCCGCCTGTGTCACTTCTGAAAGCGTATCTAATAGTTGCTGTATCGAAACCAACTCACCTGAAATATTAAAGGCCTCACAGGCAAACTGTTGCTGTGACAACCATTGCAAACATTGCCATACCGCCTTACAACAGTCGAGTACATGCAAGAAACTCCGTTCCACAGTACCATCTTCAGTTTTGGCTTGTTTGCGAAGTTCGATAAAGTCTCGTTGTAAAGCCCCGACTTGCATCGCAAGCGGCACAATATTTTTTGGCAATGGCGCAACAAACTCACCTAAAACTGCATGTTCGAATGCACCTGCGACGTTTCCTAAACGCAAAATCGCAATTTTCCACTCATTATCAGTACGTGCCGTATCCCGTATAATTTCTTCCACCATTTGTTGAGATTTCACATAGGGATTTGGATAGGTAAAATTGATTTCTGTGTCTTCTGTTAATTCTGCCGACGACTGTCCATATACCGCTAAACTTGATAAATGGATCAGTGTTCGTACACCTGTTCGCTGCATAGCACGCAGCAAACTCATGATACAACTGACATTATCATTATAATATTCAAGTGGTTTAAGGACGGATTCTTCCAATGACTTAAAGCCTGCCGTATGAATGACAGCATCGACGTTATATTGTTCAAATACTTTATTGAGTGCGGGAGTATTGCGAATATCGAGTTTGACAAAAGGGACATACATGCCTGAAATAAATTCAAGTCGTTCAAGTGTTTGTAAATTTGCATTGGATAAATTATCCACAATAATGACTTCTTGACCTTGAGCCATTAAACTCAAGACTATATGTGAGCCTATAAAGCCTAAACCACCAGTCACTAAAATCATTGTTTAGATACTCCTTATAGTTATCAAGCTTTTACAAATCTTTGGCATCATCTTGGTGTCGTCACCAACTATCTACAGATCTAAATTTTGAAACTTCGCCTCAGCATTTTTCATGAGCCGAATAATCTGCAAGAGCATTCTAGTTTTATCTTACTGCTTTAGAATTTTGACTGTGTTGCAGTTATGGATATTAACTGTATTTGATTTACGACAAATGACCTCGCTAGCGATCCAATTTGAAGACATCACAATTATTCGTGGCATTTGAGTGAACGCGTTTAGAAGAAGATATTTAAAAATAGTCGCACGGCAAACATATTACACAGCAACAAAATATTAGAGATGATCTTATCGAATGAGCAAATTGAATTGAGCAGTCTGACTATTTTTTTGAGGTATAGGATCTGGATGTGAATGCCAGATGAATCATCAGAAATATTCATCTGGCAAGATGTTGCCAATGTAACTGTAACAGCAGCAAAAGTTTGAAATCGCAAATATCTAAGGAACTTAATTTAGCGGATATAGCCTTTTTTGATCATGGCTGAGAATAGGAACTCGTAAACTTTTAAGATCAGGCTCACCAAATATGACCCATATTTTCGCCATAAAGACAGTCCAACAAAATTAAGCAAAACAGCAATGATCAACGCGCCTGCCATATCCATTGGATAATGCACACCCAAATAGACTCTCGACCACGCCACAAGAAAAGCGAAAGCTAGAAATACATAGCCGACAGCTTTTTGCTTTGAAAAAATATAAGAAAATGCAATCGTACTAAAAAACAGCATGTGATCACTCGGGAATGATCCATTCGGTGAATGTTCTATAATCGTGCGTCCAACGTCCAAGACAAAGGGTCTAGGATAGTAAAAGAAACTTGAAATCACTTGGCTGATAAGAAAAGCGACGATAGTAAACACAGTAGCTTTAACGATTTGTTTTTTGGTGTCAAAATTGCCTTTAAACCAAGCCAAAAACATCAAAAGAATCACGATATAAAATAGATCATTGGCTATAAATATGGCGAAAGAAATGGTGAAATCCAAAGCATTGTCCGAAGCATTGATTGAATTAAATAAACTTAAATTAAATTTCTCTATATTCATGAGTTGGTTTAAAAAATGAAAAGATCATAGCACTCTGTAAAATCAAAAATTGCGTTTTATTCATATAAAGATTTTTCAGTATGTAACCGCACAGTTTATTTATGAAAAGTGATGGCTTGAGGCTGAATCCAAAATAAACCCAAGGTATACCTATAGCTATATTTGAAGAAAAATTGGCAATGACTTCGCCGCCTAAATAAGCAAAACTGTGCAAATATTCAGATCATTGAGTAAATCATTGTATACTAGCTTTTTCTTCTGAACTCAGAACAAACTGTCGATCTAGACCGTTTATTCATTTAGTGAATTTCGATGAGTACTCTATTACTAATTACCTCCTCACCTACTTCGATATTGGCTTGGCATGCTTTAGGTCTTGCACAAGCGTTGAAGCAGAAAGGCGAAAACTTTCGGGTTTTTTTCTATCAAGATGGTGTAAATGTCGCAAATGCCCTGCAATGGGTGCCAGATGATCAGCGCAAACTCAGCAGTGAATGGCAAAAACTAGGCATTCGTTTACCTGTTTGCGTAAGTGCAGCGCTCGCACGTGGGATCACAGATCAGGAAAATGCACACCGTCACAATATTCAGCAACATAATCTAGCTGAGCATTTTGAACTTGTGGGCTTAGGTGAACTTGCCGATGCCGTACAAACTGCAGACCGTTTATTGCAATTCTAAGTATTTTGATTGCCGCGCATTTGTAGCATTGAAAAGGAAAATTACGTGAAATCTGTACTGGTTGTTTTAACCCATGCAAATCTTGCAAGCTTACAAGTACATGAAAGTCTTTCTGCGACCATGGTGCTTGCAACCTTCGGCTGTGACGTTAAAGTGTTGCTCAAAGATGCTGCGCTGAGCTTACTTCAAGCCGAACAAGAGTTTAGTCAACTCAAGCATGCATTTAAACTCGCATCCAACATGGTTGATAGCTTTGAATTTTATGATCTCACCCCGATTTATATTGAACAAAAAAATTCACAGCATCCATTTGTGATCAACAGTGAACAAGAGCTTGAGTTTGTTCAATTTAATACCGAATTAATTCAACAATTTGATCATGTGTTGTATTGGTAAAAGAGGAATGATGATGTCAAATTCTACGCTGTATTTAGTCCAAGCCAGCTATGCCAATACCCTACAGCACATCCAGCAGTTAGCCAGTTTAATCAACCCTGAAGATGCGATCATCTTGATGGGTGAAGCAGTCTTACATATTGCACATGAACAAATACAGCAATTTGGCACATGTTATGTACTCGAAAATGATGCTGAAATTTTAGGTAAAACTATGAATTATAGTCATATGAAAGTGATCGACTATGCCGCTTTTGCTGATCTATGCCTAAAATTTAAACGATGTATTTCACTCAAATAATTTGAGTAAAAGCGATCCATTTCTACAATCTTCTCTTTTGGAATGAATATGAATCTTGAATTAGACCAAGATGGCCATTTGGTGGATTACACTATTTGGAATGAAGCTGTTGCCCAAGAACTGGCTAAAAGTTTAGAGCTTGAGTTAAGCCCTTGGCATTTTGAAGTTTTACAAGCTGTACGACAGTTTTATCAACAGTTTGGGCACTCACCGGCAACTCGCCCACTCATTAAATTTTTAATGAAAACGGTGAGCGCTGATATTAATAATGCGGTGTTACAAGACAAATTTAATACGGGCTTGGTCGCTCGACATTTAAGCCGTTTAGCGGGCATCCCTAAACCTGCAAATTGTTTGTGATTTTAAAGCAATCTAAATACCGCTTAGGCTATTTTGACTAAATAGATGCAAATCAGCATCTTGAAGAAAGCCATAAAACAGCTTAGGCAGGTTTTAATTGGTTGAGAGCGATGTAATAGGCTTGGGTAAATATCGGTTTGACCTGTTTGGCTTGGATCGGCTCGGCACAACATGAGCACACTAAAACCGGTTTAAATTTTTGCCCACATGCCTGATGTACATATTCAACTGGAGATCCCAAGCCCTGATCCATATATTGATCGGCCCAATGGGTCATAGCTAAAAGGATTGGATACAAGTCTAAGCCTTTTTGCGTCAGTCGATATTCAAAACGTTCCTGACGCTCGACATAAGCAACTTTGGTTAAAATACCTTCTTCAACCAAACGCTTTAATCGGTCAGATAACACATGACGCGTCACACCGAGATTTTGTTGAAAGTCATCAAAACGTCGAATGCCCATAAATGCATTACGGATAATCAACATGGTCCAACGATCCCCTAGCACTGAAAGTGCACGAGCGATTGAACACGGTTGTTGACCAATATCATCCCATTTCATTTTATGAACCATCAAAAATAACGACCAACACCCAATTTAATTCATGCCTGTTGATTTTGCAAAATCCTTTTCAATAATCTTTGATGTACAAATCATAAATCCACCATCGTTTCAACGCATTCATTTTATCTGCTTGATCTGTAAATGAACTAAAAATGTATTTTGTCTTTATTGTCCTCAATTATTTCTAGCCATGCACGCGTTGCGGGACTCATGGCAACAGTGGTATTCCAGGCCATACTGAGTTTCCAGTCTAGGTTTGGATTTTCTAATTCAGCCATATGGTATTTTGCCGCATCAAGTTGTTCACAATAAATTTTAGGCAGGAGTGCAATCCCGACATTTGAATCTACCATTTTGGCGATGAAGTCCCACTGGCTACTTTTACACACTACATTGGGCTCAAATCCGACGTAATTTGCCGCCTGTATAATGATGTCATTGAGTGTGAAGGTATCGTCATACAATAAAAAGGATTCTTCTTTTAATTCAATCAACGAAACGTTTTTTCGCTTACGCCACTGTGAGTTTTTTTTAGATAATAAACATAAAGGTGACTCCATCACTGGAATACCACTTAACACCGGTTTCAAGTGACCCAAAATAATTCCCACATCGACCTGTTTTTTTAAAATAGCACTTTCAATACCCGTTGCCCCTACCTCAAAAAAGCTCAATTCAATATTCGGGTATTTTTTATGAAACAGCGCGATTAACTGACTAAACATCACCGATGCCAATGGCGGTAAACCTAGAGTCAATTTACCTTGTTTTAAGGCACGAACTTGGGTGACTGTATCAAGCATCCGTTGTTGTTCATTCAATATCACTAAAGCATGCTGATAAATCTGCTCTCCCATATAGGTGAGCTGCGCTTCCCTTTTACGCCCTGCTTCACCTTTATGAAATAAAGGCACGCCGATCTCATCTTCTAACTGACGAATTAATTTACTAATGGTCGGCTGAGTGACAAAAAGCGCTTCTGCTGCATGACTAAAACTCTGTTTTTGTACGATGGTCACAAAGACTTTTAGGCTTTTAATGTCCATTATTATTCCATTCAAGCATAATTAATAATTAATTATTCATAATTATACAGGTTATGCACTTTTAAAATAGCGTCATCTCCTATTCTGCTGTCGTCTCATGGATACGTTTCCACAATCTACTTCCAAATTTACCCAGTTTCTCAAGACCTTAGCGCAGCTAAGTTTATTGATATTGATCTGGTGGATTGGCTCTTGCATTCAATCATGGTTTAACTTGCCGATCTCTGCTGGCGTGATTGGTTTATTGCTCCTTTTAGCCGCATTGTTGAGTGGTTTATTTAAAATGCAGTGGGTCAAACAAGGCTCAGATTTTATTTTGGCTGAACTGGTTCTATTCTTTATCCCCTGTGTAGTTGGATTAATTAAATATCAAGATTTATTACTCAGCTCTGGCTGGCAGTTAATTTTAGCCGTGGTACTGGGTACCGTCTGTGTCATGGTGTTTACAGCATTTACGGTTTATTGGGGCTTTAAACTCGAGGCAAAACTTAAAGCGAAATACCAAACTTCGTCAGATCATAATGTCAACACAGCAGGTAAAACCTTATGAACGATTTTGGGTTGAACAGCATCTCTGTATTGTTTTTCGTCCTGACCCTTGTCGGTTATATTTTGGCGAAAAAGCTACATCGTAAGTTACCGTATATGGTTCTTTCCCCTGCACTATTCGTCCCGTTTGTGCTGATAATACTCATGCTTTGCTTTCATATTTCATATGACACCTATATGCAAGAAAGCCAATGGATTGTATGGATGCTCGGCCCTGCCACTGTGGCCTTTGCTATTCCCATCTATGAATATCGACAAATTATCCGTCAGCATGCGCTGAGCATTAGTTTGGGCATCGTGATTGGTATGTTAGCAGGGATTATTAGTGCTTTTTATTTGGCACAGTTGTTTCAATTTGACCAAGAAACGTCTTATAGCTTAATGGCACGTTCCATTTCTACGCCCTTTGCCATGGAACTTACCTCGAATATTGGAGGTTCAGTAGAATTGGTGATTCTATTTACCATGATTACTGGGATTGCCGGCGTGGCTATGGCTGACCTAGTTTTGGCTGGGCTTAAATTGCATTCACGCTTTGCACAAGGTGCGGCTCTTGGCAATGCTGCACACGGATTTGGTACAAGTAAAGCATTATCACGTCATAAAGAAGAAGGTGTTGCAGCCTGCTTGAGCATGGTACTTGCTGGAGTATTTATGGTATTGCTTGGGCCATCGCTTATTCATTTAGTCATTTATCTGTTGGGATAAAATAAAAAGCCCAGTGCAGTATCTGGGCTTTTTTTAAATCAGGAGTTAAGTCATTTCACTGTAAAAACTAAGCAATTACATAATGTAGTGCTATGACAAACGCTAAAAGACTCGACACCTCTGTGATTTCAATCGCAGCACCAATTGTATCTCCAGTCACACCACCTATACGCTGAATAAATTTCCATCGCAAATACAATAAAGTACAAATAAATGTAAGAATACTGACCACTCCAAGCCAGCTAAAATACAAACATGCACTTAGGCAGAGTATAAAAACCATGTATGCCGACTTGCGTCGAATAGTTTCTGCTATCGATGAGCCTAAGCCTTTTTCACGAACATACTGAGTTGTTAAAAACAAAAATAAAGGGGCTAAACGACCCAACATTGGAAATACAATCAATGCCAAATACATTTGCTGTTGTAGCAAAACATAAAGTGCCGACCATTTGAGTAAGCAAATCACGACGAGGCTCAACACACCGATCGGCCCACATGCAGGGTCTTTCATGATGTTAAGTGTACGCTCGGCATCACCAAAGCCACCGACCCATGCATCTGCCGTATCGGCTAAACCATCTAGATGTAATCCACCTGTGAGCCAAATCCAGACTACAAGCAAAATACTAGTGAGTAAGACGATCGGCAGGCTGTGAAATATAAAAGCAAGCAAGGCGAGAATGCCACCGATCAGCAATCCCACCGCAGGATAAAACAGTAAAGACTGTCCATTTTGCTGTTTCGATGGCATCGCTTTAAGTTGAATAGGGAAAGTCGTGAGAAACTGTAGAGCAATCCAAAAAGGTGTCATTCACTTTGCCCCAAAAGACGAATATTTGTACGATTTTGAACAATGAATGAATTTAATTGTCCCAATTCGGCAGTCATTTTTAATAAATCATCTAAATGACTTTGCTGTGCCATACATTTTAATAATTTAATCACGCCACCATGGGAAACCAATAAAACGCGGTGCCAATGATGCTGTTGAGCCTGCAAGACTAGCTCATCTAGACCGCTTAATATCCGTTGTTGAAATTGCTGAAGACTTTCTGCATTCGGCGGCGTAAATGTGCTTGGACTTTGCCAAAACTGTGCGAGTAACTCTGGGGTGTTTTCATAGATATGCTTGGTTGATACCGCTTCCCAGTCGCCAAAATGAATTTCTTGAAACTTCGCATTTTCAAACATTGGACATTTGAGTTGTTGAGACAAATCTAAAGCAAATAAACGGCAGCGCTGTAAGTCAGAAGTAATGATGACATCCCAGCTCGCTAAACCGTGTGTATGTATGACGTTCAATACATCATCTATGGTCTGCTGCATCTGCTGCCAACCTTTTTGCGTCAAAGCATCATCTGTAGAGCCACGTAAGGTATGGCTTAGTTCAGTCTCACCATGACGCAATATATCTAAACGGAAATGTTCCATTTAAACTTTTTCACCAATCACAGCAGCTTGTGCAAAAGTCGCCATGTTGTTATGTAAACGACATGCCAAACGAATTAAACCCAATGCCGCACCGGCACCGCTGCCTTCACCTAAACGTAAATTCAACTTTAAGAGTGGTTCAGCTTCAAGGGCTTGAAGTAAACGCTGGTGCCCATATTCAGCCGATTGATGACCAAAAAGCATCCATTCACGTACAGCAGGATTTAAACGAACAGCGACCAAGGCAGAAACCGTACTAATAAATCCATCCACGACCATTGCTAGCCCCAATTGCGCACAGCGAATGTATGCTCCAACCATCGCGGCAATTTCTAAGCCACCAACAGCACATAGGGCTTTAAAGACATCTTGGCCGACATAGGCCTGATGTAAAGCTAAAGCTTGATCAATCACTTGTTTCTTATGTGCCAATTGTTCAGCACGAATACCTGTACCAACACCTGTCAGTTTTTCGGCCGGCTCATTAAATAAAAAACATGCAACAGCAGAGGCCGAGCAGGTATTGCCAATGCCCATTTCCCCTGCGACATAAATTGACGCACCTGCAGCGATAGCATCTTCAACACTTTTACGGCCAAGATTCATCGCTTCAATACATTGTGATTCGCTCATCGCAACAGTTTTAGCAAAATTTGCTGTACCCGCTGCAATACAGTAGCGCTCTACCCCTGCATATTCATAAGCTTCGCCTACAGAGCCACAGTCAATCACTTGTAGTTTGGCTTGATACTCACGTGCAATGACACTAATACATGCACCACCGGTCGTGAAGTTTTGTAGCATTTGGCGTGTGACAACTTGTGGGTAGGCCGAAATATTTTCTTCCATCACGCCATGATCACCTGCAAAGATGGTAATCCATGGGAAATCGATATTGGGCTGATCTGTGTTTTGTAATGATGCAAGTTGCACCGCTACATTTTCAAGTTCTGAAAGCGAGCCCGTAGGTTTAGTTAGCTGTAACTGGTGATTTACCGCCTGTTGCTTAGCTTCGATACTCGGATTTTGACAGGGTTCTTGCCACCAGTTCATGCTTTATCTCCTTTTAAGATCATTGGAAAACCTGCAACACAAAACACCACATGGTCAGCAATTTGACCAATTTGTTGATGTAAGCGCCCAGATTCATCGACGAATTTTCGACTGATTTGCCCCATGGGAACAACGCCCAGTCCAGTTTCGTTACTGACTATAATAATGTCTGACTTTAATGTTGGCAGCACCTTAAGTAATTTTTGGCATTGATGCTGTTGAAAGTCTGCTTGTTCATGCAGCAATAAATTACTCATCCACAGCGTTAAACAATCGATAAGAATGGTTTGATGCGCTTGGTCTATTTCAAATAAGCGGTCGGCTAAATACAAAGGTTCTTCAATCAGGCCCCAATGCTCAGGACGGTCGGCTTGATGATGCTGAATTCGCTCCTGCATTTCCTCATCATAGGCTTGTGCTGTAGCCACATAGATGACGGCTTGAGCACTTTCTTTGGCTTTTTGTTCTGCAAGTCGGCTCTTACCTGAACGTGCCCCACCCAAAATGAAATGAATCATGACTGTGCCATCTCTATATTTTGTCTAAACTGATGTTGATAATAAGGACTCAACACCCCTTGTAATACTTGAGCCTGATAATGACCAAAAGTCAGCTGCTCGCTTTCAAAATCAAAGCTGTGCTGTTCAATTTGTTGGATTCTTTCAAAAATATCATCGCTATTCCATGCCTGTTTATACAAGCCCAATGTGATATGCGGACAATATTCGATTGGTGCAATTTCATTCGAACTTAAATTCAAAGCTTGACGTAGATGGTCTAACTTACGCTCTACATCCACAATTTCAATAAACAGCGCGCTTTGAAAGCTATTGATCTGACCTGTACATAACCGAATATTAGATAGCGATAACTGTCGAAGTTGTTGTTGGTGCAGTGCCAATTCATCTGCTGAGAAATTATCATTCCATCGTTGTTCAGAATGATCGAATAATTGGGTTTTATTCAGCTCTTGAAAAAAACCACAAATAAACACGGTAATATGAAATTGGCGCGTATTCGGCGTGTATAAAAGATCTGAAAACTGCGCTCGAAGTGCTGTAAGATATGCCAATAATTCAGGATCCTGTATTTCTATATACCACAAAGCATAGTGATGACGACCTTGATGCCAATCGGGATAATCCTGATTGAGCGTAGGTACGACTTGCGTTGAAGGTTTTAGAAACACAGATAAATCACTTTAAATTCAATCTGCTTTATTAAAGCATGAATCAAAACAGACTTTGCCCAATTTTGATTTAGTAATATTCAGTTAGAACTGAAATTCATTCATCTAAAGCTTCTTTGTAAGAAAAAAATGCCGAGTCATACTCAGCATTTTGATTCAATATATATTGCGCACAGATAAGCATTATATTTTAGGCAAATTTCGCAGTATCTTTCTGATCTTGCGTTACAGCATGGTTTTTCCAAGATGTAAACTGCTCTGTGGACTGATCAGAAAAATGCTGCAACTGTATCATTACATTGGCCTCAATCTGTTCAATACGTTCCAGTTGTTCAAGCTCGTTGGTCTTTTTCAGTTCTGAAAATTGCAACCGGATAAAGTTGATAGCCTGATCCATCGAACATTGATTAACACTCACGGCATACATCAAACCATAGACAATACCTTGCTGTAGGTGCGTTGTCTCCAGTCCATATTTCACATTGGTCGCCAACGAGCCCAACACTCGTTCATTAATTGCAAGTTTACGTAAAGGATCTCGTGCCACACGCGCACACGGATCTTTATACGCATGTTCACAAGAGTTTATAAAGCTTTCTGCCAGTCGTGTTAAATCAAAAGCACGATTTGGTAAGCGCAGTGCTAAACCAGCCTTCACCTCGTCAATGAGTTCATGCATAAATTGATCAACACGATGATCTGCAAGTGCCACACCTATGGTTTGATGATTGAACAGTGCAGATTGCCAAGCCAACATGGCATGTACGCCATTCCATAAGCGATTTTTGATTAGCTGAATATCTTCAATATGATCGACCAAAATCATTTGACGCATTTTTTCTAACAAAGGACTGTTATTTTCTACATAGATCGGCATGTCAGATTCTGCGTTAAATAAAATTAAATCCATGCTTTGCAATATATGACTTGGGTGGAAATTTCGGCGCATATCCTCAACATATAAAGTGGCTTGACGTTCCTGATCAGGATTTAATTTCGTCGCATCTTCTAAGTCTAATTGAGCATCCACTTCAACTTCATCTAATTGAAATTGTTTGAAGATATTATATTTTATACGGAGCTGACGATATAAGTTTTGGTCACTTAACTTAGATACCATGCGGTTGACCACGGTATCGCAAAAATAGTGTTGTTGCATGATTTTCTCTGCAACAACCGCTCCAGCAAGCTCAGTTAAAGCCTGTTTTAAATGTGACATTAATAATTGTTTTGCTCCGACTTTGTTCAAAATGATCAGCATCGTTAGAGGTTCGATGGCTTTCTCATCATGTGTAATATGTCGTGCATACAGGCCTTGTGCAATGGTTTTGGCCTCTTCTGCAATCGCTTTTTCAGGCAAACAGATGGCAACCAAACTTGACTCTGTGTACATCTCTTGCATCTGCTGAATATTTTCAGCATCAATGACTGCCATGTTTTCAATGCGTTCGTCATAAGACAATTGACCATAGCGAATACAATAGGTACCAAATGCATTGACCGCAGAGCGATATAAAGGGTTACGTGTCGAAGCATAGATTTTTTTCGGGCGAGTATAACCATCCCAATGCGACAAAATTTGTGCTAAATAACCACCACCAATCGCCCCAAAACCATGAATACCGACAGTGAGCTGATTAAGGGTTTGTGGAAAAGCCTCTTGCACATGCGGCATCTCTAAATGCGCAGTGAACGGGTCAAGTTCCGTCAAACAGTCATACATACATTCATAATAATATTTGGCTTTGGACAGCATGTTTTGATTGGGCGATTTAATATCTTTAAACAGTACGGTAATACCGCCAGCCTCAAAGGCCGAAGTCACACCATTTTCCGAGTCTTCAAACATCAAACAATCAGCAGGATTTAAATTCAGCTTTGCGGCAGCACGCATGAATATTTCAGGATGTGGCTTACCATTTTCAACTTCATCGCCACAGACTAAGACATCAAAGAACTTATACACATTGGCATTGATGAGATATTCTTCTGCGATTGCACGGCGACTCGATGTTGCCACGGCCATCCTCAGTCCTGACTTGCGTAAGCGTTCTAATACTTGAACCAAGCCTTTTTTGATCGGTACACCAAACTGACGAACATGCTCCAGTTCTAATTCATCTGCGCGTTTGCGAATATCTGCGTATGGAATGTTTTCATCATATTCGGCTTGGGCCAATCGATGCGCGCTTTGTGCACTTAGCCCCAAACAATTCATCAGATATGATTCGGAAAACTCAACACCGGTCAATTCAAGAGATGCCTGTTTCAATGTTTGAAACCGTAAACGTTCAGTATCAAACATTGTTCCATCCATATCAAAAATGGCGCCCAAAACCAAATCATTATTAAATTTAAGCATTTAACCTCCGTTATTTTTTATGTGAAAAGAATAACGGAGAAAACTATTGATTCAGTACTTTGAGAATTAATGAAACAATTGTGATTATTTTTTAATCAAATCGCTTGCTCTAAACATCTTTTTTGTAAGATCAATCACCGATCAAGTAACATCATGTAATCAAAACCCACTATTGTCAGGATAGTCCTATCTTCACACCGACCTATTGAAGTAAGTATACAAGTCTCTGCATATTTCACTCAGTTACTCGCTTCACGGTTTGAATTTTGGTTTGAAATAAAAAGAATACGATTAAACCAAGCATCACTAAAAATAAAAAATAATACGGAAATTCTTTGTGCCATTGATATAAACCCGTACTAATCAGTGGCCCAACAACAAAGCTCAAAGCCTGAGTGGCTGTACACCAACTTGCCACCTTGGTCTGTAACGCACTGGGCGCCGTTTGCGCTGCACCCGTTGTAAATGCAGGGATTAAACACGCAACCGATATACCATATAACAGGTACGTGGCTTGAAATATCCGTAATTCATTGGTGAAAACCGAAATCAGCAAGGCTACTGCCATGCTAAACAGCCCAACCCACAGTAAGCGATATACGGACCAATTTAAATACTTAGAAATCAGCGTTTGCATAATCACCAAAGCAATACCTACGACGAGAGAACATTCTGCAAAATGCACTGCGCCTTCTGCAGCAGTCATATTAAAGCGGTCTTGAATATAAAACCCGGCCGTTAAATTTACGGTCACGATGGCAAGATAGAGACTGAATCCCAACATTAACCATGGATAGCATTGCTGAATGCTCAAATCTGTAGATGGTGACTCATGCTTTTCTGTCACTGGCTTTTCAACGCTATGCTGTTCGGTATGTCGGTCAAAGCTGAACACCAAGACCACAGAAATCAACGCTAAAATAATGATTGCTGCCCAAAGCGGCGTCATGATTCCACCAAAGCCCAACAGTAAGGTTGTTAGAAATGGCCCTATGATTACGCCTGCACTGTTTAATGCACCGAATTTTGACATTGCTTGTGAACGCTGCTGCTCATTGCTAAATCGGGTCATCACATAAGTTTGTAAGGCAATCTGTGGCATCGCCATAAATACCCCAGTGGCTGCACGTGAAAGCATTAGTAAACTAAACAACAGCAACATCCCTATCTGCACAGAAAGGCCATACATCAACACTGCAGTAAATAGCCCCCATGTCACAGCCATGCCCACAAAACCGATACTCAAGAGTTGATAAATCGAAAACTTGGATTGATTTTTTGAAATGAAAATGGCACCGACAGCCATCAGCAGCGCACCGACGGAAACCATCGCACCGCCTTGTAGTTCAGAAAGTTTTAACTCACGAACCAATGGCGCCAACAGCGGCAATATCATCGAGAAACTTGCACCATTGGCAAGACTGGCAGCAATAAACAGTTTGTTATTTCGATCCATTATTTTTGTTATCCATTTTTAATGGCTACGTTATAAACAATAGAGGTGACTTAAGCCACCTCTATTTTGTAAGTCACGATACCGTGCTTTAAACCCGATTCAGGATTTAAATTAGTATTTCACCGTATAACTTAAACCGTAGGTACGACCTTGAGCAGCTAGGCTAGAAATTGGGCCATAGACAGTTTCAACCGACTGGCTGTATACCGACTTATAATCCGTATTCCACACGTTGTAGACACCAAAGCCCACATTACCCGGTCCTACTTTTGCATTGGCAATCACGTCCATCGTTGCAAAGCCTTTAATTGCCGCTGCTGGAGCAGATCCATATTTCACAGCGTCTTTTTGGGCTTTGTCTGTACCGCCAATCGCTAAAGCTTGAACACGCAGGCTCATGTCATTATCAAATTGCCATTCTGAAAATGCTGTTCCTTTTAAAGGTGCCACACGAATGGCATCTAATTCTTGCCAGTCACCTTGGGTATTTTTAAATTGGCCCGTGGTATATGCAACTGTGCCGCCAACCGTCCAATTCGGTTGAACTTCATAACTGGCATTGGCTTCGACACCATAGATACGTTCATCGGTATCAATAACATCAATGGTGTAATTCGGCGCACCGAATTTCAGGCTCTTGTCTGAGTCATTATAAAAAGCCGTCACACCGGCATTTAAACTATCGGCATTTTGTACACGCCAACCGAGCTCATAGTTATTGACTTTAATCGGGTCAATGGTTTGGCTATTAATCACAGAATTTGCTGGCACATCACGCAGCATACGTTGCACATCGGGCAAGTTTGAACCTTGTGAGAAATTGGCAAACACTTGCTGTGCATCTGTTAAGTGATACACCGCGCCAACATTAAACAGCGTTGCATCATGTTTTACTTTGCCGCCATTCAGTGTTTTCGCCACATAGCCTGGGGTTAAATCTGCGGTGATGGCTTCCATATAAGGCACAGATGAATCGACATCGCTTTCTACACGTTCATGGCGAATGCCAGCTTGTAAGCCAAGTTGGTCGGTTAATTCATATTGCGCTTGGGCAAATACGCCAAGTTTTTCTGTTTCAACATCTGGGCCAAAGGCATAGTAGTTAAACGGCTGATAACTCAAACCATTACTTTGAATAAAGGTTGCGCTGTCATACATTTGGATATTTTGTTGATCTTTTTCATTTTCATAGTCCACACCATAGGTTAAACCCAGTTCACGACCATTTAAGTTAAGATCTTTTTGTAGAGCAACACGCGCGCCTAAAACATCGATATCGGTTTCTGACTGATACACCAAGAAGAGTTCAGGGGCCATTTGACGTGCAGATGGGAACCACCGTGCCTTTTCATTTCGATAATAGGTTTCAGCATTTAGACGGTGGCCTAAAATATCTTGATTTTCATATTGTGCGTTGACGCTATAACGTTCAGTTTGTGGTTGTTCAGCAAGTTGTAAGCCCTTTACTGCATTTAATGACAACGGCAGCTTGCCACCCACGGGCTGTGAGCGCAGCGCATTTAAATTTGGACCATAGTCTGGACCATAGTCACTATCTTGCTCATCATTATAATATTGCGCACCGAAACTCAGCGTTTGACCATCGGCAATTTTCCAACTGACACGACCATTTAGATCTAAGGTGTCGGTATCTTGACGGTCTGTTTGCGCAATCTCAGGCCCAATACGATTGCCATGGCTATCTTGTATTTCACCACGTTTGGTATAGCTAGCACCTAAAGTTCCGCGTAAATTGCCTTGATTAAAGTTCATGGTTTGAGCAGCTTCATAAGCTAACGCATCGGACTTAAAATTATTACCAGAAGTGACACCGACTTTTGTTTCAAAACTCAGCGGCTCAGATCCACCTCGTTTGGTGATGATATTGATAATACCGCCTGTCGCACCTGAACCATAAATACTACTTGCACCTGAGACCACTTCAATTCGTTCAATCATCGACGGGCTAATACTCGCCAGTTGTCGAGATCCATCACGATATCCCGTTTGCGGCACACCATCGATCATGTATTGCACCACACGTCCACGCATGGTCATCCCATAGTTAGACGTTGTACCACTCGATGGAGTCAGTGATGGCACCAATAAACCGACAATATCGGCTGTGCTTTTACCTGCATTGGCTTGTTTTTCAATTTCTTCTTTAGGAATGCTGTACACCGTACCCGCAATATCGGCAATGCTTTTCGCAGAACGGGTTGCCGTCACAACAATCGGTGCCATTTTAGTGGCTTCTGCAGTTTGTGTTTCAACTGCTGTATTTTGTGCAGTGTCTGTCGTGACGTCTTGCGCATAAAGCTGAGTGCAAATTGCTAAGCTGAGACAAGTCAGTTGCATCGGTAGAGCTAAACGTTTCATATTCTTTTCCATTTCTTAGAGTTCCGATTGAGTCGGAAGAGTTTGAGTTTTTAAATTTTGTGTTTTTAAAACAATGCGTTGACTAAGTAAGACACTGATTACTGAGCCGATTGCCAATACCAAGTAAAAATGTCCATAGCCTAATGATTTTGCGAGAAAACCTGAAAATGCGCCGCCAATGAAGTACACAAGCAATTCAAAGCAAACTAATATAGTGAAATCGGTACCCGCCTGTTCTTTAGAACTGGTCTGCATGAAATAAGCATAGAGTGATGTCATGGCGATATAACGAATGGCTAGCATCAACACGACAAATACACCTAAAAGCAGATGCCATTGATTCAACCATCCCAATACAACGGCTGCCCCAATGACGGCATATAGCAATGTACGTAACCATCCTGCCCAGACCAACAATTGCGTCGCTTTGATTTTTTTCAGCAATACAGCTGCACTAACAGCTGCAATCAGGCCGACACCGGCACCGACCACAGACATCAACACCCCAATCTGAGACAGTGACCATTTTTGATCGATCAACATGGGATTGAGCATCGCCATTGCGGGTGCTTCAACCACGCGATAACAAACAATGAGTAGCAAGGCCCAACGAATCTCTGGTCGTTTAAACGCTTGTCGTAAGCTTGGTTTGGCTTTGGCAATTTGAGTTTGAGGCTTTTCTTGAATAAAAAACACCGCAAACATGGTTAAAAATGTCAGCAGCGCTAAAGTTGTGAGCGCTGACTGCCAACCCCAATATTGGTAAATCCATAAAGTCGCAGCGCCACCGAGCATACTACCGACGGCCACCCCAATACTTTGTGCCATACTGCCCAGACGGTAATTGCCTTCGGTAAATTTCTCTACCGTATAACCATCAATCGCAATATCTTGCGTTGCCGCAAACGTTGAAATCCATAAACCAACAATGACAAATAAAGTCAGCCCATAAGAAAACTGCGTAAAGGCTAAAACCAGTACCCCCAGTACCAATGCGATTTGCGTAAACAACAACCATGTTTTACGTTTACCGAGTTTTTTGACATAGAGCTGATCGATCCAAGGCGCCCAAAAAAACTTGAATGCCCATGGAATGTAAAGCAGCGATAACATGCCAATCCAGCGTAAATCTACCCCTTGATGTCGTAAAATAGCAGGCAAAGCCACATTGTAAAAATACAAAGGCAATGCATGTGCTAAGTACAAAATGATCACGACGCTCAAACTCAGGACTGAAATTTGAGATGGTGAAATTGCATGATTTAATTTTCTTGAGTGTTGTTGCATATCCACCTCTGCACTGCCCATTGCAGCGCATCAGACTGTTCTAATGAAACGTAATAAGGCACACGCCACGCTGCATGCAGCGCGGGTGTATTTAAACGTTTGAAGTCATCTGGATCTTGCGCAATACGCACCAGACCCAAACAATATTGAAAAAAGAGATGTTTAAACTTCTTGTACCAAACGGCCTGTATTTGCCGATATTCTTCAGGAAATGTCGTTCCCTCAGCCGTTTGCATTACCAAAACAAAGGGCTGACTTTTCAGAAAAAAGCGCTCAACTTGAGTCAACCATTGTTCAAACTCTTCCACTGAAACATGCGCTGAAAAGCGCATGTCCAGTATGTGCATGTGGGTGCAGCGATAACTCATGACACCGCCTTAGCTAGTTGCTGATGCTGAAATGCCTTGGAGTCGTTTAAGTAATGACCGAATTTTGCATAAAAAGTTTCTCTAAAGCAGTAATACAACATGGCAGTCTTTTCAGGCATTGGGATTAGGCGCTGCGCTTCATAGCACATGTCTTCAACCACAACGGCATAAGGCTTCACACTATGATCAGGTTCTCCCACAATCTTGGCTGATGCGGCATTTTCGAAGATATAAAAACTCAATAAACGCATGACGGGACGTAAATAGCCTTTACCAAAAACGGACTTTTCACCAAATAACAAATGCCAACCTAGATCCAGCTCGTCACCGTCGTAGTACAAACCTAAACGATCCCGTTTTCCCTCGTAAATCTCTGTGTAGCCCACATCTTTACCGTTTACCCCTACAATCAAAATTCGGTGATGATCATCTGCCAGCATTTTTTCGTAATACACTTTTAGTTCAGTTTCTGACTTATTGAGCTGCCATTGTGGAATCACATGCGGTTCATGCATCCATTTATGAACCAAAGCCATATCTTCTGGATATTGCATTTGTCGTAAGTAGTATTGCGTCTCATTCTCATGGTATTCATAAAAATCAGGTAGTTGTCGTGATAACGTTGTCATGATGTCGTCCTTTAAATTTGTTTAATCTTTTCTGTTCTTAGCTCAAAAATCTGCTTATGACGCAATACGGTTGGTTGTCGTTTTCTGTTCGGCGGTATGCTGTTGTTCTGCCCAGTGATTTAACGTGCTTGGACTCACAGGATTTGCAATTTGATCTAAAAATACAGGTACTGGTCGTTCTGCTTCGTCGTTATAACTGGTGGTAAACAGTCGAACGCGGTTCAGACAAATTTTCTCGAAACGTGGACGGAACATACTGAATTTTTCAATACGATCTGCCAATTCAGGATGTGCTTGATGAAATTCGTCGATCACGCTGGAGATGGTTTGCCAAAACTCAAGTTCTGTATGCTCTGGATAATCTTCAAGG
Organism: Acinetobacter amyesii; assembly: GCF_023499985.1. Classification (NCBI taxonomy): domain Bacteria; kingdom Pseudomonadati; phylum Pseudomonadota; class Gammaproteobacteria; order Moraxellales; family Moraxellaceae; genus Acinetobacter; species Acinetobacter amyesii. The sequence goes on from NZ_JAMCOU010000025.1 coordinate 38,306, forward strand.
AAGACATTACAGATATAGCGGTAATGCACCATGAATAAACCTGTAAAGATAAAGTGACTAAGTTCTTCAGCAGGATGGCGCAGTAAAATTTGCCCTTCAGGTGGTAAATTTTCGAGTTCAGGAAAATCTTCATCAACTAAATTGACATCATCAATAAAGTCCTTCAGCACCATTTTTTTCGGTAAGCCATTTTCATGGATCAACATGGTGTTTTCACCGTGCGGAGAAAAAGCTAAACCATATTTGTATAAGCAAATTAGTAGCGGTGTTACACAAACTTCGGCAAATCGTTTCAGCCATTGCAAAGGCGTCAAACCTGAAGCCTGAATCAACACGGATAAAATAGATTGACCGTTTATGTCTCGATGTAACAATGCGGCTTGGGAAAGTGCCATCTCATGTTCACCAATACATGGCTCTACACTTTCACGCCATAAACACCCAAACAATTCTTTAAATTGGTAAGGCGCACCGTCTATCTGATCAAAACATGGCTGTTGCAAAGTTAAACTTGCAACTTCACCCAAAAATGCTACCTGTGTTTTTTGCAGGTCTACATCATGATATTGAATGTCCTTCAGCCAAGCGGTTACCGCAGGTGCAGCCAAATTTCGTTTTGAAGGCAAACCTCGATAGACCGCCGTATTAAAGATACTGACAGGTAACTTCACATAATGACGTTCAGGATGACTGGTATTGCATAAGGTACGAATGGATTGCATTGGCACATAATCATCTTGTCCAATGTCCAGCTCTACAATGCGCTGATCGACGATTTCATTGGCATAGGTCGGGATTAACCACTGATGCCACTGCCATGCATGTACAGGAATAAAGTAATACTCAGCAGCATCTAAGGCTTTGTCCGCTAATTGCTGTTGAAAATCATGTAATTGTCCTGAGTCTAATTCATGGCGATATAAGCTTTGCGCATCCCAAGCCTCGGTAGAACGAAACTTAGCTAAATCACGATGAACAGCTAACCACAGAACTTTAACCGTTGGAGAAATCTCTGGTGCGGAGCTTAAATAATCATCATAGCCAAAGCCCATACGGCCTTTACTCATAATAAGCCATGGGTGTCCACGTAACATGCCTTCAATTTGATAGTGTGGCGCTGACAAGACAGCATGACTCAGCAATCGCTGTTCATCAAAAACATGGGCTTCTGCTAACCATGTATTGTTCATTTCTTTAATCAAATATGCCTTGGTAAATGGTTTCACCTCAGCTTGATTTGAAAAAGCGCGAATAAATTCATGCAGATTCCATGCGGGCTCTGTTGTCGATTCACTTAACTCTCGAACACTCCCTTCAACAATACGCCAGTGCCCAAGCAGAAACTGAGTCGCTTCAAATTGATAGGTTTTGTCATCCAGTTTAAGTTGCCAAGTGTTATTTTCCACTTGCTGAATCTGAATAATTTCTTCATATAAAAACTCAGCAATTGCCATTTCAATCAGTCTTTGCCCTGCACGGCGCCACTGCGTTTGATTTATCTGTAATTTTGCAAATGTCATTATAATTTCTCGAGTTTAACCGCATTCTGTTCTTGCTTATTCGGCATAGTCGTATTGCGGTTCATTGCATAGTTGGCAATGGTTTTTTTTACGGATAAAGATCTTTGGATATTGGTTGGCGCTGATTTCTTCACAATGCCCATACTGTGCATTTCAGTATTTTCACTGGGTGAAAAATGTTGGAAACTTTGAGCTTGATCACCTAAATCGTATAAGTTAAAACCCAATAATTGATTGGCAATGATCGCTGCACGGTGAGCACCCAACCCTAAATCAGGAGTCCCGACACCGTGACTGTGCATTTCCTGATTTTGAACAAAGATTTCCCCAACAGCGTCATGCTGTACGCGGTAGTCCTGACTAATTTTCCAGCGACCGAATTCATCACATTGAATCAGCGGTTTTAGATATTTGAGATATTGCCACTCTGGACTGTGATATCCCGTTGAAGCCACGACAAAGTCCGCATCCAGATAGAATTGTTCTGCCGTGACTTTATGCTGAAACTGCAAACGGATGCCCGCACCATGAGGCTCGGCATCGACCAAACCCACCTGAGCATGTAAATGCGTCTGTTGAATATTTTGACCAATACTCCGGTGATACAGTTTTTGGTAAATATCACGGATGGTTTTTGCACTGATGCCCTTATATAACAAACCTTGTTGTTTCAGTTGTTCGGCTTTATTTTCAGGACTTAGTTGATAAAAGTGCGTAGTATAATCCGGACTAAAATGCTCTAAACCCAGCGGCGCATATTCCATCGGGAAAAAACCATTAGAACGGGTCAGCCAATGCAATTTAAACTGCGCTGTTGTCGTCTGATCCTGCAAATATTGACGATCAAACAGATCCATAAAGACTTCGGCCGAAGACTGGCCTGATCCCAGTACAACCACATTCCCTTTCAAGTGATTTAACGCTGCATTGCAATAATTTGCAGAATGTAAGCAGCGCTCCGGATATTGCTGTTGTATGTCTTTTAGACACTGTGGTAAATGCGGAATATTGCCCGAACCAATGACCAAATTTCGACATTGATAACGTCTAAAACGTCCATCTTGTTCAACCATGACTTCAAAGCCTTGCTCTTGGGCATAAATGGCTTTTACGGTTGATTGATATTGAATATGCTCTAGTTGGTCTGCAACCCATTGACAATAATGGTTATATTCACGTCTAGGAATCTGAGCTTGTTCTAAAAAATAGAATTTGTATAAACGCTGCTGCGCCTTTAAGTAATTTAAAAAACTAAAAGGACTGGTTGGATCGACCATGGAAACCAGATCGGCCATAAACGGCACTTGCAGTACTGTATTGGGCAATTGCATACCCGCATGCCAGTCGAACTGTGGTTTCTTTTCAAAAAATTGATACTGCAAATGATTTTGCTTATGTAGCAAACTCGCCAAACTAAGGTTAAATGGCCCTAAGCCTATCCCAATAAAATCAAGCATATTGCACATCCTTCTGTTCCACACATAAAGGATTTGGCAACTGTACATAAACCGATTGCTGATCGACTGGGGCAATCAATTCATCCAGCTCATACAAGCGCGTCAACAGATTACCCTTATACGGCAAGGTCGGCTGATACAGTAATGAAGGAATCAATGAACTTTCTGGATATGCCCGATGTAAGTCCAAAAGTTCATTTTGCAATATCGATATCAACACTTGCTCTGTGACATATCCAGTTGCACCAATTGCATTGATAATGCCGAATAAAGTATTACCAAAGAAATAATAGCTAAAGCGCTCATCGACAAAGGCTTTGGAACCCACGGCATGCGCTTTTTCTTGCAACTCTGGAAATACGCTTAAGACTTCACCTGCAAGTTCTTCAATATAGTAAAAGCCTTGATTGTCGCGCAGCCATAGATATTTAGGCATTGCATGTTCAAGCTCAAGTAAGACATTTTGCTGATGTGATTCAAAAGCCATTCCGTATTGATGGTACATATACATCAGTGGTTTCAGACTAATTGCCAAAAATTGTTTAAACCAATTGATCGCAATGGCGCTTTGATCAAGTTCAGGTTGTTGTTTTGCTATTTGTTCAAATAAGGCATTAAAACGGCTTTTCGGCTGTGCTGGATGATCTTGGCATAATGATGCAATACAACTCACCTGCTGCTTTTCACTAAAAGGCTGATCACGGAAGATGCAAATAGTTTCATCGACGATTTCATCATCTATGTTCAATGCCATCCATGCAGGATCATTCACCGCTTTGAGCGTTGGGCATTGTTTTAAAATACGTTCACCGAGACTTGAATGCCAAAGTCGATGGGTCATTTCACCACGGTGGCATTCTTTGGCAAGATTAACTCGGATTGAATTGGTGATCATTACAGATAGTGATGGTTTCAACATCCACGGCGCTGCAAAACTTGCCATAGTGCGTACCGAAGTTGTTGGTGAAAATGCCCAACCTTTCTCGCCAAAATCGATAATTTTTAATTTGGTTTTTAAGTTTTTAAACCATGCTTTTGACTGTAAATAACGTGCTTGCCAAGGATGCAAAGGCAATAACTTATAATGTGAATAGGCATTCAGTAGTGCTTGATCAGTTTCTGATAAATGCCATTGCAATTCGCTTTTCAATTGCGCTGATACAGCTTGCTCTAAAGCTGAACTTTCTTGAATATATTCTGGAGCTACCAACCAATAATGCAGTTGGCTGAGACCTTTGGCTTCTGGCGAATACCTTTCCCAATCTTCATGCACAAAACCGACCCGACTTTTCGGTGCAGGATGCATGCTGTGCCCTAAAATTAAAGCTTGTTCCGATTCAATGAAACTTTGTTCCGCTTGGACCAAAGCCTCAAAATCATGTTCACGTAGTGTCAAAAATTGAATAAGCGCTTCACGACTTTCGATCCAACGTTCTAATAATGATGAAGCATCCAGTGTATGACCTGACTCTTGTACGAGCTGTTCAAGTAATAAACTCGCGATCGCGGTGATACTAAATGACTGTTTCTGTCCCTTGTTAAAGACGTGTGGGAGATCTGCAAGACGATGTCTACCAACAAGGCTGACATAAGATAGTGGTACAAATAACTGTGATTGAATGCAATCTAAAGGGATGCATAACAACGTCAAGCCTTGGCTAAACGTCAATTGTGATGAATTCTGTTGATACTTTTCCAGTAAAATACCTTTACCGGTTTCTTGTGAGTATGCATTGACAAGATGCTGCATCGCCAAGCGATTAGCAAGCTCTTTCATCTGACCATATCCTCTATTTTTAAGCTTTTCCAAGCTTTGTCATGTAATTATGTTTCTTTAACTGTGCAAATAATGCTTAGTACGCTGGCCAGCGTGAAACCATGTTAATGATAATCATTATTGTTAATAATTGCATTTTTGTGAAAATTTGCTACAGGATTGCAAATTTGGTCTTATCTCTATGTATTTAAAAATTAATTTTTTTAATATAAACTTTTCTGTTTTTATTTATACAATTTTCTGAAATGGAACTAAATGATAATTTTCTCATTTAGCATTGAACAAATAAATCATATTGCTTATTTTTTAGCCGAATTATCACATTGTGCAACTTAAACTAAAAACCCATGTCTTTTACATGGGTTTTTATATTCTGCTTTTAACCAAGCTTTTATTTAAATCAAGGAACGAAATGTGCAGTTAAATTTTAATCATTGAAGACTTTACTAACACCATACTGGCCATACATCCTTATTGCCAATTAGCATGTATTTCATAACAAACACCTACTGATTTCTGATCTATATCTTCTATTCAGACTGGTTATACAGCATGAATTATGTACTCCAATGATTTGGTTGAAATCAATCAATTGATTTAACAACCCAATCCAAAAATTTGTGCTTATCAAAAAAGTCTGGCGCAGCATTCGCAAATATACTTTTTTCTCTGTTATTAAAGATTCCTTTGTAATAAAAAGACCTATCTGCGGTAAATTTTGACTCATCCCCTTCATGCAATTCTCTAAAGAAGATCGATAACTGCATAAATCGACTTTTAGAAGCTAAACCATGTTTTTCTAATACAAAATTATAGATTTGCTCAATAATCGCTTTAGTATTTGAATAAGGCATTTTGTTGTCTCTTTATTAGATCGCTCTTTCAAATTACAGCTTTTAAATTAAAATACAACTGTTTTGTTCGGATTTTAAATACCTATTTTTTATAAGTATTTTTATAATTAAACACCTTTAAGTGCTATTAATGAATCAACCTCTAAACATGAAGTTTTACTAAATTCTACTTCTGCGACTACATACATTTTCGTTATTAAAAGCTAAATCTGTAACAACAAAAGTGTAGTCTTAGCTAGTACTTCCAAATTAAAAATAATCAGTTGGAGTGAATTGATCAGTATTAATATGCGCAAAATACGTATTAACCAAGATTAAAATGTTAAAAGTTTTAGCTGAACAAGGAATTCACCTAGATGCATAACAAAATTTTAAAGTTTATAAGTTTTCTCATTTTTAGCAGTATTTTAACAACAGGATGTAAATCTTCACCGTCTCCTCAACAAGAATTAGATGTACAGGCAAATTTTTTCCCGTCTATGTTGAGAATTGATGGAAATCTCTTTGCCTTAGCGAATCAAACACCTCCTAATGATTTAACTATGGAATTATTTAAATCAACACTACTCAAAGCAACTATGTTGAGAAAATACGAAGTTGAAGCCAAAAATAATTTTAGTTTAGAAAAAAATAGAAATCCAATTGAGCTGAATTCAATGTGTTTGATGACAAAATTTCTTCTAAATAAATCATATATTCAAAAAGCTAATCTCAATCCTGAATTTTATGAAGATATTTATAGTTGGATTAAAACAAAGAATAGTTCTTGGGAAAACTTACTTAAAGAGACTAAACCCGGAGAGTTCGAATATTCATGTGTGATTTCTCCTTCAAATATCCCCAATTAAGATGCGACATCGAACCACAAAGCCGCTCAATGCGGCTTCTGTTATTTTATAGATTGTGAAGTGGAAGGTATTCCCTCTAAATTCACTTAAATTTAAGTAGTGAAAAACCGCACTTAAACATCAATCACATCAGCAAAATTTGCACCCAAGACTTTTGCTAAATCTTCGGGTTTTAAACCAATATCCAAACCACGCTTACCACCACTCACATAGATTTTAGCTAAGTGCTGCGCAGAAGCATCGATCACAGTTTTTAAGCGTTTTTTCTGTCCAACTGGACTAATACCACCAACCAAATAACCGGTTAAACGCTCTGCATCTTTTGGGTCAGCCATTTTGAGTTTTTTACAGCCAAATGCTGTGGCCACTTTTTTCAAATTTAGCTGATATTCAACTGGCAATACGGCAACAAAGTAATTTTTATCGTCCGTAACCATTAATGTTTTAAACACTTCTTCGACCGTTAAACCAAGTTTTTCCGCAGCTTCTAAACCAAAACTTTTTGCTTCTGGGTCATGATCATATTCATGAATTGTAAAGTCGATTTTATTAGATTTTAAGAGTTTACATGCAGGTGTCATTGCTTTATCGTCATTCCATTCGGACAACTAGGAAAACTTAATTATAAGCCTATTCTCGAAAGACCGGCGAAGACTTTTATATTTTTCATGAACATGACTTGTGCAATAAGTTTGAGTTGAATACATTTAAACAAAGCAAAAATTTTAAAAAAATATGACAACGCTGACTCAAGACCTCATCCAATTATTATCTGTAGTACCCAAAGATCAGGGCTACTTTTTAGCACAAAGTAAACCTCTGTTTGGTGACCATATTTTTGGTGGACAATTACTTGCTCAGAGCATAGTCAGTGCATCCTTTACCTGCACACTCCCACTCCACTCTTTACATGCCAACTTTATTTCTGCGGGTCTTGCAAATCATCCCGTATTATTTAAAGTCGAAAATTTACGTGATAGCCATAGTTTTTCTACACGACAAGTGACCGCCATACAGCATGGCAAACCAATATATATGGTGATGTTGTCCTATATGAAAAACGAAACAGGTATGGAGTATCAAATACCTGAACCAGATCTGATCCAACAGTTTCCACCAAGTATGCTTAAAGAAGAGCAATTCTATAAAGCGCAAATCCAATCATCTATTTCACCTGAATATCTATCCACATTTTTACAGCCTTTTCAGCTCATATCTAAACCAATTGAATACGTGCTGACAGATTTGCCACCGTCCGGTCAAGCTTCTGTCTTAAATCAAAATCAATATGCAGAATATTTAAAACTCCATGATGCCTTAGATGCCCAATTTGACCAACTTCATATACATCAAGCCATTGCAGCATACTATTCAGACTATAATTTATATTCTGCGGCGCTCAAAACACATGGTTTAAATTATCTGTCTCCTGAACTCATCGCAACCAGCCTTGATCATTCGATGTATTTTCATCATACCTTTAGGGTAGATAATTGGGTATTCTATGACATGAATACTACCCGAACCTCGCAATCACGTGGGCTTAGTCATGGGCAAATGTGGCAAGATGGAAAATTAGTCGCAAGTACTACACAAGAAAATTTAATGCGTTATACAGGCGAATCGTCAGCCTTGTGACAATCTTTAACATTCAAATTCTTGTTAAGTGAAGCATCAAGCGTATAAAATTCATGCAAATCATACCGCTATAACAATAATATGCCTTCGATCTACCAACTTAAACCTGCATTTCAAAACCTGCTTCGACCTTTGGTTAAATCACTTCATCATCTTGGTATTACAGCAAATCAAGTAACACTACTAGCAATGTTCATTTCGCTAGCTGTGGCATTTTTTATTTATATCTATTTCTCTCACAACGGTATTGGCATTTTACTGTTGATTTTCCCCGTGTGGATGCTTATTCGAATGGGCTTCAATGCCATAGATGGCATGCTGGCACGTGAGTTCAACCAACAATCCAAACTCGGTGCTTTTTATAATGAATTATGTGATGTGATTTCTGACTCATCACTCTATTTTAGTTTAATTTGTTTTGCTTTTATTCAAGCCGAACTGCTAATTTTGACCTGTTTTCTCGCCATACTTGCTGAATATACAGGTGTGATGGCGCTATTAGTGGGTCAAGAACGTCGCTACGATGGTCCAATGGGAAAAAGTGACCGTGCTTTTGTATTTAGTATCATCTGTATCGTGATCGTGACTTCTTCTATATTTAACTTCGGTTTAAATACATTGTCTCTTATTTGCAATAGTATTTTGATTATTATCATCTTTTTATTATTTATCACGATTTATAACCGCATTAAAAATAGCATTATCAACCCACAATAAATTTCAGTTTAGATCGTCAGTCGATTTATTATTTTGAGAACAACACAATGTATAACAATACTCAGCATACCTTTACGAGCCATGATGGAACATCCTTGTTTTATCAACATTGGGAAAATAGCAGTTTAAAAAGCAACCGTAAGAAAAAAGCGGTGATCTTATTTCATCGTGGCCATGAACATTCGGGACGAATGGCGCATTTGGTCAATGAATTGAATTTGCCTGATTTTGATTTTTTCGCTTGGGATTCGCGAGGTCACGGCAATACCCCAGGTGAACGTGGTGATGCACCTAGCTTTTCTGCATGCGTTCAGGACATTCAATATTTTATTCAGCATATTGAACAAACTTACCAAATTCGATCAGAAAATATAGCAATTGTAGCTCAAAGCGTTGGTGCTGTTTTAGCCGCGACATGGGTGCATGATTATGCCCCTAAAATCCGTGCTTTATGCCTTGCCTCGCCTGCATTTGACATCAAACTCTATGTGCCTTTTGCAAAACCCGGCTTAACACTCATAAATAAATTCGCTGGCAACTTTTTTATTAATAGTTATGTCAAAGCCAAAATGTTGACACACGATACTGCACGTGCGCAAAGTTATGATACTGACCCAAAAATCGCTCGGGCCATTTCAGTCCGAATGCTGCTGGGGCTATACGCAGCTTCAGATCGACTCGTTAAAGATGCACAAAATATTTTTGTTCCTACACAGATTTTATGTTCAGGATCTGACTTCGTGGTGCATCAAAAACCGCAATTGTCGTTTTATCAAAAACTCCCTCATCCAATGAAGGAATTTCACGTCTTAGATGGTTTTTATCATGATACTTTGGGTGAAAAACATCGCAAAATCGCCACAGATAAAATCCATCGCTTTATTCAACAATGTTTTAAACAACCGTATTCAGCACCTAAACTTTTAGATGCCGATAAAATTGGCCCAAGCTGTGCTGTAGCAGAAACCTTAAGTTCAACGCTTCCAAAACACTCTTTAAAACATGCATTTTGGAGCTTAACCAAACAAAATCTTAAAATTGGTAGTCTCTTTTCCAAGGGCTTAAAAATTGGTGAAGAGACAGGATATGACTCTGGCAGCACCTTAGATTTTGTCTATCGTGATCAATCAGAAAGCCAAAATGCACTGGGTAAAATCATCGATCGACAGTATTTAAATGCGATCGGTTGGCGTGGTATTCGCGTTAGAAAACAAAATATTGAAGCGCTATTAACGAAATATGCTTCTAAGTTACATGATGCCCAACAAGCGGTACGGATTATGGATATTGCAGCGGGCCATGGCCGATATATTTTAGATGCTGTACAAAAACTGCCTGAGCAGCCTGAATCCATCCTGCTTAGAGACTATAGCTCGATCAATGTACAAGCGGGTCAAGTAATGATTGAGCAAAGAGGTTTAAGCCAGATTGCCAAATTTGTAGAAGCGGATGCATTTGATACCACATCACTAGCCAGTGTTGAACCTAAACCTACTCTAGCCGTGGTCTCAGGTTTATACGAATTATTTAGTGATAATGATTTACTTAGACAGTCCTTATCAGGCTTGAGTCAGGCCATTGAGAAAGATGGTTATCTCATCTACACGGGTCAAATTTGGCATCCGCAACAAGAGTTTATCGCCCGTGCCCTGACCTCACATCGCCAAGGAGATGCGTGGGTCATGCGTTTACGCTCACAAGCCGAGATGGATGCCTTGGTTGAGCAAGCAGGATTCAAGAAAATCGATCAAGTTATTGATGAGTTTGGTATTTTCACCGTTTCCGTTGCACAAAAAATTTAAGCTTGGACGGTCAATCTTATGCATAAACTGGATCCAGAAACAGGAACTTGGAAATACGGCCTACTGTGTTTGGCATTTCTGGCACCTTTTTTCTTCTTAAGTTATGGTTTTGCCAATCAATACGCTGCGGGTTTAGCGTCTGTACCTGTTATCGTCTTTGAATGGGAAAAATATATTCCACTTTGGCCATGGAGTATTGTGCCTTATTGGTCGATTGATCTGTTCTATGGATTGTCTTTATTACTTTGTTGGAATAAGTTTGAATTAAAACAACATGTCCTGCGACTATTTTCGGCACAAATCCTTTCAATTAGCTGCTTTTTAATTTTCCCGCTACGTTTTAGCTTTGAACGCCCCGAACTCACAGGTTTTTTCGGCCTATGGTTTGATGTCTTGATGGGCTTTGATAAACCGTTTAATCAAGCACCTTCCCTGCACATTGTGCTACTGGTGATACTTTGGGATTCTTTCCGTCGGCATAGCACAGGTAAGCTAAAATATCTGGTAGATGGTTGGTCCTTTTTGATTGGTCTCTCAGTTCTAACCACTTGGCAGCACCATTTTATAGATATCCCAACAGGTTTATTAGTCGGTGCCTTATGTTTATGGCTATTCCCGATGGCTGGCTCTGCGCCATGGGTTCAAAATAAACAAAGTCGGCTAAGCTTAAAGCACATTAAAATCGGGATCCTTTATCTGTTTGCTGCTTTATTTTGTAGCGCAATCGCACATGCAAAAGGTTGGTGGCTTTGGCTACTCTATCCTGCGAGCAGTCTACTTTTAGTTTCGTTTGCATATTTATTCAATCGACCCCATTTTTTTCAAAAACTCAGTCATGGTGATATGACTATTGCTGCAAAAATGCTGTTCGCACCCTACCTTATATTTGCTTGGATCAATAGCCGAATCTGGACCTATCGCCATCCTGAAGATTCTAAAATCATCAAAATCAATCAGAGTTATATTTATTTAGGTCGCTATCCGTCCAAACAGGTCATGCAACAATATGATGCTTTACTCGATTGTTGCGCAGAATTGCCCACTTATCCAAAGTGCTCTTATGCCCAAAACTTGAGTTTAGACCTAATTCCTTTACAGGCCAATCAGCTACATCATGCTGTAGAGTCTTTAGAACTATTCTTGAAATCTAATAACAATGATGAAGCACAAAACATCTTGGTCTTCTGTGCTTTGGGATATTCACGAAGTAGTGCTGTAGTTGCCGCATTATTATTGAAACAACATCCTGAATATTCAGTCGAAGATGTTTTACGGATTATTCGCCATAACCGTCCTTGGGTCGTGCTAAAAGCACCTCAAATAAAACATTTAAATACTTATCGTTTGAAACTTAAAGGACTTGCACCATGAATTTACAACTTGTGGTGCTATCAAAGTTGTTGCAATCTACCACAGGGTTGCTCATCTCAGCTTATGTGGCAGCGATTCTCACACTCTCGCTCATCATCCAGTTTGGCAATGTGATGCTATTCGATTTGCTATATATATTAATTTGTCTAGTTTTGCTCGGAATACAACATTATTTAAGCCTGAGAATCAAATTTGATTCGGCACTTTTAGCCACTGTCGCTGAATACAGCCAAACTCAAAACCTTGAACAAACCACCAAGGAGCTGGACTTAAGTTTAATTAACCTAAAATTAATGCCTGCAAATAAATGTGGCCGCGCATGGGAACTACGTGAGTTAGGTTGTCTGGCTTTATTTAAATGGCAAATCGTAGTCCTTTGCTTGCAATACATCGCATTCATCTGCATATTTTTACTGTATAAATAATTCACAATAATTTGAATCTATGCCAAATCCATTAGACACTTTAGGGAATGCTCACTCACCAATGAAAGGTAATTTTTTAAGCCGTTCAATTGCTCGCTATATTGCCTTTCTCACTCGTCGTGGTGCGCGGCTGCTCACGGGTGCGCGGAGTCTATGGGTCGGGTGCAAACCGGTTATGAAACAGCGTATTTATTATGCAAATCATAATAGCCATATCGACTTTATTTTACTTTGGTCATCACTGCCGACAGATCTCAGACGGAGGACCCGTCCTGTAGCAGCATCAGATTATTGGCTAAAAGATGGCTTTCGACGTTTTCTCATTCAAGACACGTTTACTGGCGTCACTATTCAACGAAATCGTGAGCAAAATCAAGATCCATTAGAACCGATCAAAACCGTATTAGCACAAGGTGACTCGATTATTTTCTTTCCTGAAGGTACTCGAAATTTAAATGATGACGTTGAATTATTAGAGTTTAAAAGCGGTTTATTCCATCTCAAAAATCAATTTCCTGATGTTGAAATCGTACCAGTGTGGATCTCTAATTTAAAACGTGTCATGCCTAAAGGCGCGCTTATACCATTGCCATTATTATCTACCGTTATTTTTGGCAAACCTTTAGAAGCCCATAATGAACACAGTAAAACTGAGTTTTTAAACTACGCTCAGGAAGAATTACTCAAATTAAAAGCATTGGAGTATCAATAATGGAATTCACCAATGCGCAAATGACCTATGTATTGTTTGGTATCTTTGCAGTTATTTTGATTATTGCCTCAACCATTGGCTCAATACTAAAATTTAAAGCGGGTTATGCACCAGCACCGGTCATCGACAATTTAAATGCGCGGATCAATGCATGGTGGGTCATGTTGTTGGTACTTGGTGTAGCAATTTCATTAGGCAAAATTGCCTTTGTGATCCTGTTTGCGTTGATTTCACTCTTTGCTTTACGTGAATTTATCAGTTTACTCCCAACCCGTCGCGGTGATTATCTTCCGTTGCTGATCGCTTTTTATTTTGTCATCCCTTACCAGTATTACTTGGTGTATATCGACTGGTACGGGCTATATTCTATTTTTATTCCGCTGTATGTATTTCTTCTTATCCCAATCGCTACACTCAAAGCCGAAGATACCACGCGATTTTTAGAACGCAGTTCAAAAATTCAATGGGGGCTGATGATCAGCGTATTCTGTATTTCGCATGTGCCTGCGCTATTAAACCTCAAACTTCCCGGATTTGAGGGTGAAAAAATTTGGCTAGCAATCTGGCTGATCATGGTGGTACAAGCCTCCGATGTCTTGCAATATGTCTGTGGCAAGCTATTTGGAAAGCACAAAGTCGCACCGATACTTTCACCATCTAAGACTGTTGAGGGGTTAATCGGAGGCATTGCTTTAGCTACTGCTCTAGGTGTTGCCATGTCATGGCTTACACCCTTCAGCTATCTACAGGCTGCATGTATTGGATTTATTGTTTGCATATTTGGCTTCTTTGGTGGTCTTGTCATGTCAGCCATTAAACGCGATCGTGGTGTAAAAGATTGGGGACAGCTCATCCAAGGCCATGGTGGCATGCTCGACCGAATTGATTCAATCTGCTTTTCTGCACCGATTTTTTTCCACATTTTGCGCTATTGGTGGTCTTAAAAAGTGACTAAGTTTCAAATAGAAAATTTGGGATTTTAATTGATGTTACGTATGTAGAATTAATTTCACATTTTAAAAATAATTTTTAAGTTTATGCGACGGTGTCTTACATCTAAAGATTGAATAAAGGTATTAGCCTTCGGCTGGAGATACTCTTACGAAGCGTTGTTTCTTATTCGGCAAAATGAGAAGCGAAGCTTCGCAAGGAAACCATCTTGCGGTGCAATGCACCTCACCGACAAAACTCGTTCACTAGCGTCAAATTATTCAAAGAATCGCAGAAACATTTTTGATTACAATAAGTCTTGTCTCAAACAATTGCGGATAACGTTACCGTGTATCGTTCTTTTATTTGAATCAACGTGCGCTTCTGATGTTACTACGTAGCATCGGTTAAAAATACGCACAATAAAAAAATCCCAAGCAAACAAGCTTGGGATTCTTCTCATCAGGTATTCGATTTAAACGTCTGAGACCGCAAACTTTTTAAAAATACTTGCACGACGTTTAGGATGAATATGGGCTTTAGTTAAATCACCTTGATAGTGATCATAGACACGTTTATCCATCATCTTAAACCAAATAGAGGGTACTAAAGCAGGAATTAGCATAGTGGCATAGCCGCTAGGCAACTCTGGCGCTTCATCAAAATGTCTTAATGCCTGAAATGGACGAGTCGGATAAGCATGATGATCTGAATGTCGTTGTAATTGATACAAAAATAGATTGGTCACAATATTATTGTTATTCCAACTATGTTCAGGCATGGTTCGCGCATAACTTCCATCCGGTTTTTGCTCACGCTTCAGGCCATAATGTTCAATATAATTAATAATTTCAAAAAGGCTGATTCCATAAAAGGCCTGTGTAACTAAATACGGTGTCACACCTTTACCAAACATTTTCAGCATCGAGGCATGAAAACCTGCACTCATCGCCCAACCATGAAACAGTTCATTTTCCTTCGAAAAGAAACTTAAACCTTTACGTTTTAAACGTTGTTTCTCAATCTGCACCGCCGATTTAATTCCACCAAATACAGTGCGTGGCCAAAACTCATAAAAAGTTTCGCCCATTTTTGAAGATGCAGGATCTTCAGGCGTTGCCGCACGTTTATGGTGCCCATAAGGATGTTCAATGCGGAAATGGCTATAACCTAATGGTGCGAGAGTCGCATGTGCCCAATAATGGTCTTTTTTATGTGGTCGATGGCAGAGTTCATGAGCTGTATTTACGCCAACACCATTGATGGCACCCATCGAAATCCCAAGTAGAACTTGATCTAATATTGAAACATCTTTACGGGTAACCACATAGCCAGCAAAAGCATTCGCTGCCATTTGCAGTGGGATAAATAATTTGACGATACGATCATAATAAGGATCATTCACTAAAACTTTAATGTCATCATCTGTCGGGTTATTGGCATCATCACCGATCAGTGCATCCAGTGCAGGAATAATGACATGCAGTAGAAGCGGCCCGCCCATGGCAAATAGTTTTTTTGTCGGTTTTGGACCAAAATGATAACCCGCCAAGATCCCCATACCAATGACTGGTAAACCTGGACTCAATAGCCAACCATAACGTTTTTTATCTATAACACTACCGATTTTGCTTTCTAACTGAGCGAGCTGCTGTTCATTTAATTTTACTGGTGCATTCATGCGCTAGACTTCCCTATTTACTTCTTCTGTGTTTATATTCGTAAAATATGGGCAGCCATAACAGTTTTAAGCGTCCAAAAAAACTATGTGATCGTCTTTGGCATTTAAGGATAAATGTTGACCTTTAAACACATAGTGACCATCTATAAATAGAAAATTAATATGAGTAAATATTTGAAATATGGATGCTTTAAGTAAAATTTTTGATGATATTCATCTCCATCGATCTGAATATATTTATTTGAAATCACAGCATCCTTGGGCTTTTCATTTTCAAGATCACAATGCCATGGTTGCGTATGTAGTGATTCAAGGTCAGTGTGTTGTACATATAGATCAAGAGCAGGTCTTACTCGAAGCTGGCGATCTTTGCCTTATTCCGTCAGGGCAAAACCACCACTGCAAATCAATACAGTCTGATATCTTGGTCGAATCAATAAACATCACACCACTGTTTCAAGAGCAACGAAATAAAACCATTGAATTAAATTCTGCCGAATCTCACGAAGCAGAAGAATTATTTGTACTAGCGATCCGTGGACATGTCGACAGCATTATGGCAAAGCCTTTAGTGAATGCCCTCCCCACGCTGTTACATACACCACACATTATGAGCAGTACCGCACCGGAATGGTTGCAAATTGGCTTACATTTTCTGGCCGTTGAAGCGCATCAGATCCGTCCAGGCCGCGACAAAATTTTGGATCATTTGGTGAGTATTTTATTTATCGAATGTGTGCGTGATTATATTGCAGCCTTGTCAGATTCAAGCAGTTGGTTGCATGCCTTGAGTCATCCTGAATTATCCAACGCTTTGGCCGCGATTCATGAACAACCACAGCATGCTTGGACCGTCGAAAGCTTGGCAGAACAATGTTGCATGTCACGTTCTAAATTTGCCAGTTTATTCACTCAAATGCTCGGTGAATCTCCACTCGCCTATTTGCAGCAACATCGTTTGCGACTGGCGACACAGCACTTACAAATGGGGCAACTGACTATTCAGCAAATTGCCCATCGTATCGGTTACTCATCTGAAACAGCATTTAGCCAAACTTTTAAAAAGTTTTATGATCTAACACCGAGCCAGTATCGACAGCAGCATCAACTCGCAAAAACTGAGTCACCTTAGAGGTTTATTTAACTGACGTTACGCACATAAAAGTAATTTTGCATTTTTAAAATGATTTTTAATTTTATTCGACGGAGTCTTACATCTAGGGATTGAATAAAGGGATTAGCCTTCGGCTGGAGGTACTCTTACGAAACGTTGTTTCTCATTCGGCAAAATGAGAAGCGAAGCTTCGCAAGGAAACCATCTTACGGTGCAATGCACCTCACCGACAAAACTCGTTCAATAGCGTCAAATTACTCAAAGTATCGCAAAAACTTTTTTGATTAGAAGTAGTCCTGCGTCGAACAGTTGCGGATGACGTTACCGTGTATCATACTTTTATTTAAATTAAATTACGCTCCTGATGTTACTGCGTAACATCAGTTATTTAATTTAAAAGCTTTAAAATCGCTTCCACAGGGTTTTCACTGTTGCCTGAAAGCAGTTGTTTATGCATGGTGATGTGCTGCATCACTTGAATTTGCGATTTTTCAACATCCATCAAGCTTTCAATTTCTGCTGCTAATTTTTCAGGTGTTGCATCATGTTGAATAAGTTCCTGAATCACCTTTTTGCCCGCAATAATATTTGGCAATGAATAATACGGAATTTTGATCAGCAATTTCACCACATGGTAGGTCAGCCAATTTAACTTATAAAAAGTCACCATTGGACGGTGTAAAAGCATCGCTTCTAAAGTCGCTGTACCCGAAGCCAAAGCGACAATATTCGATGCGTTCATCACCTGACGGCCAATTTTAGATTCGGTATCGGTGTTTTCCATCAAGCGAACTTTGGCTTGTAATGCTTCAGGGTACTGCTTGAGCAACAATTCGATTTGCTGTTTACGTGCATCATTAATTGCAGGAATCAGGAACACATAGTCTGGATGCTGCTCCGTCAAAATCTGTGCGGCGGACAGTACCAAAGGCCCCAAACGCTCAATTTCACCGCGACGGCTGCCCGGAAGTAATGCAATGTGTTTTTGATGCTCATCTAAGCCTAACTCGTGTTTAGCCGCAACGAGTGGATTATCTAAAGGCAACTGACTTGCCAATGGGTGTCCGACAAATGCAGCCGGAACTTGCCATTTTTGAAAAAATGCTTTTTCGAAAGGAAATAAACAAAGGACTAAATCGATACTCGCCTTGATGCCATGCACACGGCCTTGTCGCCATGCCCACACTGAAGGGCTGACATATTGCACTGTTTTAATTGGTAGCTGTTTTTGCTTCATGCTCTTAGATAAACGCAAATTAAAATCCGGTGCATCTATCCCTACAAAAACATCGACAGGGTTTTTAGTCCATTTTTCAACCAGACCATCACGTACAGCAAAGAGTTTTTTAATATCTTTTAAGACTTCAACGATCCCCATCACCGATAAAATATCCATCGGATAATAGCTGTTAAAGCCTTCTGCAATCATTTGCGGACCACCGATGCCTTCAAATTCCGCATCGATCCCTTGCTCTCGAAAACTACGGATAAGCTTGGCGCCTAATGTATCCCCGGATACTTCCCCAACCACGATGCCAATTTTAAGTTTCCGATTTTGCAAAAGTCTGTCCTTTTAACTCAATTTTCTTTAGCTATAGATTCTATACGAGTCCTTCACAAAGTTAATAGATTTCCTGAAAAAAGCTGCACAGCTCTAATTCACCATTTTAGAAATATTTCTCACTGTGCTTAGCTACTAACTAAAATTTTTTATACCAATGGTTCTGATTTCTACCGTATTTACTCTTAAACAATTTACGAAATAGTACTGCGGTTTTAAAACCCGTGCTTTCCGCAAGTTTATCAACTGAATAATCTGTCAATTCGAGCAATTCAGCCCCACATCGCAGTCTTTAATTATTTGACCAAGTGACAATAGGTCGTTCTGACGCATGTTTAAAATGTCTAGTTAGTGTCCTTCTACTCATATTCGAATAATGGCGAAACCTTATCTTTTTAAGGAGTATAAATTTTGCAGGAATGGACTTTAAGTTCACAGTCGCATATATCGATAAATAACTAATTAAAGACTAGGAAAATAAACCTACGGTGCGTTTTTTGGTATTAGATATGCATTTCAGATAGTCATCACCTTATATTCTAAATACATGATTTCACTGCAGCATAATCTCCATTTGAACTATCAACCAGTTGAGAAAGCCGAAATCAATAACTTAGCTTATATAAAATTTATTAATTTCCAAATTAAATTATTCTTTATCTATTTTTTTCACAAGTAAATCACTAATCGAGACAACGACTTATATTAATTAGTCATAAGATATGCACGTTTTTCGATATTTGGCATTCAGCGATGGTCGGTCCTTTAGAGTTCATTCTGGCAGGTGTAATTGTAGGTTTCTGCGTAGGTATTACCGGTGTTGGTGGTGGTTCATTGATGACCCCGATCCTGATCAGCCTGTATAAAATTGAACCCCACATTGCGATCGGTACAGATCTACTGTATGCCGCAATTTCAAAATTTTGTGGTTCTTTAGTCCATGCCCGTAAAATGAATATCGTTTGGACCATTGTCATTTGGCTTGCAGTCGGCAGTATCCCTGCGTCATTTGCGACCCATTGGGTACTGGAAAACTATCTCAGCCAATCGACACATTACAAAACCGTGTTAACCATGTTTTTGGGTTTTATGCTGACGATTACAGGGATCTCAATTATTTTCCGTGGTCATATCGAAAAATTCTTTAATAAATTTCGAAAAACTGATCAGTTGGATGATATGAGTGCGGATCTTGAACGTATCAATTTCCAAGCTAAAAATAAGCGTGCATATATCATCATCATGGGCATTATTTTAGGCGTATTCGTTACCCTATCGTCTGTTGGTGCAGGTGCTTTCGGTATTATGGCATTGGTACTCATGTTCCCTAATTTACCAATGATTCGAATTATTGGTTCAGACGTCGTACATGCCGTGCTGCTTACACTGGTTGCTGGCTTGGGTCATATGAGCTCAGGCAATGTTGATTTTCATTTATTGGGTTGGTTATTGGTGGGTTCTATTCCCGCAATTGTAGTCGGAACTTTAATCAGCTCCCGTTTACCTGAAAAAGTCATTCGTAAAGTCTTAGGCATTACCTTGTTTGTTTTAGGCATGAATTTCATCATTAATCCAGTAAAATCAAAACCTGTCGAAAAACCAACAACTGCAATGTTGATCGCACCGACGGTGAATAGTCAGCAGGTTTAAATTAACTGCCCGATTCATCACTTTTTTTTCAGAGACTTATTGATCTTTTTTATAACATTTGAATGCTATATTCATGTTATATTCGGCTCACGAAACAACCTTTTGTATAATCAAACCAGTGACGGCAATGAATACTTTACAGTCAAATTCTATTACCCAAAACGACATTGATGACGTGAATGTAAAAAGCATTCAGCCTCTTGTTACTCCTGCAGAACTAAAAAAAGAGCTACCTCTGACTGAAACTGCCTATCAAACAGTCCTTAAGGGCCGTGAAACTGTACGTAATATTTTAGATGGAAATGACAAACGTCTTTTTGTTGTCATTGGTCCATGTTCAATTCACGACACAGTCGCTGCACATGATTATGCTGACCGTTTAAAAGTTTTAAGTGACAAAATCCAAGATACGATTTATGTCGTGATGCGTGTGTATTTTGAAAAACCACGTACCACTGTGGGTTGGAAAGGTCTAATTAATGACCCTGACATGAACGATTCTTTCAACATCGAAAAAGGCTTACGTATTGGTCGTAAACTTTTACTTGAATTGAATGAGAAAGGTTTGCCTTGTGCAACTGAAGCACTCGATCCAAACTCACCACAGTACTACCAAGATCTTATCTCTTGGTCAGCGATTGGTGCGCGTACCACTGAAAGCCAAACACATCGTGAAATGTCTTCTGGCCTGTCTTCACCTGTGGGCTTTAAAAATGGTACAGATGGCGGTTTAACCGTTGCGACCAATGCCATGCAATCTGTTAAACATGGTCATAGCTTCTTGGGCTTAAGCGACCAAGGTCAAGTTTCTGTTATTCGTACCAGTGGTAACCCTTATGCACACGTTGTACTCCGTGGCGGTAACGGTAAACCAAACTACGACGCAGGTTCAGTTGCAGATGCCGAAGCGGCATTAGCCAAAGCAAAAGTTAGTGGCAAAATCATGATTGATACCAGTCATGCAAACTCAAACAAAGACCCGTACCTACAACCCCTTGTTCTCAAAAATATTACTGAACAAATCCTTGACGGAAACAAGTCAATCGTGGGTATTATGGTAGAAAGTCATTTAAAAGGTGGTCGTCAGGATATTCCTGCCAACCTCTGTGACCTCGAATATGGTAAATCAGTGACTGATGGCTGTATCGATTGGGATACGACTGAAAAAGTCTTGTTAGAGATGCATGAAGCACTTAAAGACGTGTTACCGACACGCTAAGTGAATGAAAAACGCCATCTTCGAGATGGCGTTTTACTTTGAAGGATTATTTGTCAGATGAATGAAATCGAAAATGCGTTAAGTCATATTGAAAACTTCCAATATATACATGAACACTTATTAACGTCAGGACAACCATCTCCTTCTGAGCTTCAAACGATTAAAGAATATGGTGTTTCAACGGTTATTAATTTAGCACTGACCGATGCATCCAATCATATTGAGCATGAAGACCGCATTTGCCTAGATCTAGGCCTGAACTACATCCAAGTTCCAATCTCTTGGGATACCCCTTCAGATGATCAATGCCTTTTAGTACTCGATATGATTGACCATTTGATTCAAGGTCAAACGGTTTGGCTGCACTGTGCAAAAAACTTCCGTGTCAGCAGTTTGATGTATTTATATCGTCAATACTATATGGATGTTGATATGCCAAAGGCTCAAGATTTGATGCATCAAATTTGGGAACCCAATGAAACATGGACAGGTTTAATCCATGCGGTTGCCTTACAACTTCAAGGCCGTAAAGCAACTCAAGATTTACAACATGCGCTGATCCATCCAGATCATTTTGCGTGAGAAATCAGTACTGTTGCAGTAGAAAGAATACCTTCTTGACGACCAGTAAACCCTAATTTTTCGGTGGTGGTCGCTTTGATGCTAATTTGTGTAACTTCAACATCCATAACATCTGCGATACTTTGACGCATTTCTAAATTATGTTTTGCTAGTTTAGGGCGCTCACAAGCCACGGTAATATCAGCATTATTAAGTACATATCCACGATCTAAAATCATTTGGTAGACGTGTTTTAAAAGTACTCGACTATCGGCACCTTTAAATTTTGGATCTGTATCTGGAAAATGCTGACCAATATCTCCAAGTGCCAAAGCACCTAATAATGCATCACAAAGCGCGTGCAGTACCACATCACCATCAGAATGTGCTTTGAGTCCATGTGTATGTGAAATTTGAACACCAGCAAGCGTTACAAAGTCACCTTCTTCAAATGCATGTACGTCCATGCCCTGACCGATACGAATTTGAGCTATCATGCTTGAGTTCCTTGAGAAAATAATGATTGAAATCTTGTATTCACGCTTTCTATTTCGCTATAGTGTGGGCAAGCGCAACATAGTGAAAGTATAAGCGATCATGCTGTTGAAAACTGAAATAAATATCATCAAAAAATTCGGACTGGTTCTGCTTATAGGTTCTGGCCTAGCGATGTTTACGCATGCAGAAAAGATAAACTGTGATCAGGCCAATACTCAGGCAAAAAAAAATTACTGTTCTGACGGTTTTGAAGAACAGCGTGAAAAGTTAGATGGGCTTTTTTTAACAGCGCAGTTAATTACCGATGCCCCAATACGCTTACTGATAGATACTCAAAAATTATGGTATAGTCGTGTTCAGCAATGCAAAAACTTGGAGTGTTTTAAACAACAATTTGAGCTTCGCCATGAAGATTTGAATATTTATACCTCAATGAACCAAAGTTTAACGCAGCATTATCTTAAATTTGAAAATGGCCATTTTGCGACATCACCTGTACATTTAAAGGTACATCAACTGGGCAAAGACAGCATCAAAATAGAAGGCATTGCCTATCGTAATCCGAACAATCGAGTTGAAACACAAACCATTCCATTTTTAGCTTACACAACACCCGAACAAAAAAATCAAATCACCGATAATGAACACGACTGCAAATATCAGTTCAATTACAGTAAAGCCTTACTCTCAGTAAAAACCGAACAAAAAGGCTGTGAACGTTTTGCAGGGATTTATCGTTTATATGATTAGGATCAAATTCGAATGACTTAGAAACATCAAAAAGCCTCAACATTGAGGCTTTTTTGATGTCTAAAATATGTCAGTTAAATCGGATGTGTTTGCTGCACTTGCTGGCTAATCATTGCAGCAGTTGCCGCAGATAAAGTCCATCCAAGGTGACCATGCCCTGTATTATAGAAAATATGATCTCGCTTACCTGCACGCACTACTGGCATCATATTGGGCATCATTGGTCGTAAACCCGCCCACGGCACCACATGTTCTGTAGAGAGATTAAAGTTACGATTTGACCAATCTATTAAGGGCTGAATGCGATCTGCACGAATGTCTCGGTTATAGCCATTAAACTCTGCCGTGCCTGCAACACGGAGTCGATTTGCACCTAAGCGTGAAGTCACAATTTTGGCACTTTCATCCAACAGACTTACCCAAGGCGCATTGGCCTGACTTTGTTCATCATTTAAATTAATGGTGATTGAATATCCTTTGACTGGATACACATTTACGCGATCACCGAGTTTATGTGCAAGTTCATAACTACCTACGCCACCACAGACCACCACAGCATCTGCTTCAAGTATGGTATCAGCATCAGGATGTTCCATATTTTCATCACTGGCTTTTAACTGAACATTGACACCTTTTGCATGATGTTCAAAGTCAGTCACCTCAAAACCCCACATATATTTCACATCAAAGCGTTCTGTTGCTTTAGCAAGCTGCGTCGTAAATTTGTGGATGTCGCCCGTGGCATCCCCCGGACAATAAAAACCACCATAGTATTCACCTGTCAGACTAGGCTCAATATCACGGATTTCAGCTAATGTCACAGGATGACGCTCTAAGCCACCCTCACAGAGCATATTATTAACTTGAGTCGCTACCTCATAATCATGTTGATTATGAAAGAAATGTAAAATGCCGCGTTTTTCTAAATCAAACTGTAAGTTTTCATGCTCAGCTATTTCAAATAAGCGCTGACGTGCCATCAATGCAAGACGGACAGTCTCGTGAGTATTTTCACGATAATCTTTAATATGCCCCATAAATTCAAAAAGCCATGAATATTTATGAAGATTAAAACTTGGATTTAATAGTAATGGCGCGGTTTTTTGTGACATCCATTTGATGCCTTTCACCACCGTTGCTTTTTGATTCCAGACTTCAGCATTACATGCTGATAATTGACCACCATTGGCAAAAGAAGTTTCCATTGCAGGATAAAGATGTTTATCGACCACGGTGACACGATAGCCGAGTAATCCGAGTTCGTAAGCTGTCGTTACCCCAGTAATACCTGCACCAATCACAACAATATGACACATATAGGCTCCTTGGAAATTATATTTCCTATGCTCGCCCCATCTGTCATTGGTACCTGAGAGCTTTGGTTCCTTGCGAAGCAATGTGAACCTTCCCCTTCGGTGAGTAGATCCGGCCTACTTCTCTCCAGATTTTTTATATGATTACAGTCCTTTTGCCTGAGAGTTTCCTGGGGGAACTTGCTCCTTCGGCGAGCACAATCTGTGCTTCTCTCCTGCAATCATCCTTTCGTTTTTTATTTCGCATTCTTATTGATATTGCCTTAGTTAGATATGAGCAATATTTGTACCAAATCTCAAGTCCTATTTGGGTCAATATTGTTAAATATTATTTTTATATCGATTTAAGTTGTTAGTCTATAAATTTAAAATCATTTTTTCTAAACCTAAATACTTCATCTTTAAAATAAAGGTTTAAAATATTAAATGAAATTTATAACTAGAAAGATTGAAGTTTTATGTCGGATTCAACACTTTTCTCTCGCTACGCATCTGTGATAAAAACACATTCTATTGAAGAATTAACTCAAAGTGATTTACTCCTACTTAAGACTCTGGGAACTATTCAAAGCTTTTATGCACCATTCGAGGCCATAAATCATGATGCAAAAGTGGTTATCGTCGGCATCTGCCCAGGCCAGCAACAATGGCGTAATTCATTAATCGCAGCAAAGGACGGCTTAGAGCAGCAATTATCTGAGGAAAACATTCTTAAACTTGCAAAAAATAGTGGTGCTTTTAGCGGCCCTATTCGTAAAAATTTAACTCAACTGCTAGATCATATTGGATTACAAATTCAATTAGGCATACAGACCACTGCTGAGCTATTTAGCAATCATCAAGATATGGTGCAAATGTGCTCGGTTTTACAGCAATGCATTTTGGTCAATGGAAAAAATTATGCTGGTTCAACGCCCGCAATGTTGAAAAATGAATTATTAAAACAACATATTGATGATTATTTTATTCCTATGGTTCAACAGCTTCCTAACGCAATTTACATCCCGCTAGGCAAAGGTGTAGATGAGGTTTTAAATTATGTAAGCAGCTTAGGCAATTTAAATGATCAACAGATTCTATCTGGACTCCCCCATCCATCGGGTGCAAATGCTGAACGGATCAAATATTTTTTAGGTGAAAAACCACGTGACCAATTATCTCAACAAACCAATCCCGAGCAGATTGATAGCGCAAAATCACAGATCCTGCTTAAATTATCCAATCTTCTATGAAGTTCGCTTAACATCACTGAAAAATATTATTTATTTGAATATCCACTACTTATATCAAAGCAGTGCTCGAACAAAACTAGAAAAGTGTGATGTATTTTACTTTTTTGTTTTTCTGTGTGAATATGCGCCAAAATAAAATATTGATTATAAAAATAACGCTAACATGGAAAAACACATGAAAATTTATTTAGTTCTAGGATTTACACTCCTACTACTCACGGGTTGTATTACCGTACCTAAAAATAAACCTGAAACAAGAACTTTGAATCTAAATGGTGTGAATACCGTTGAAAACAGCAAAGTGATCCAACGAACCATTACTCGAGGTCAATTACTGTGTGAAGCTGGGCAAAAATGTCCTGAACTTGCAATTGATTGGCAAAAAAACAAAGGTGAGTATGCACTTTCACTGCATTCTTATGATCAACAGCAGCTTGATATGAATGAAATATCTTTTGGGATTGACGGCAAAGTTTTGTCTTATCATGCAATTGGTCAAACAAATTATCGTTGTTTAGATAATTCAAATGTGATTGATTCGTCCAATTCCGTGATGATCCCAGATGCTGTGCTTAAACAATTCCGTGACGCAAAAAATATTGCTGTGATTATGAATACCAACCAAGGTGAAATCGCGCACTATATGTTAAAAAACCAAAAATCTTCAGATGCCTACCGACTATTTTTACGTGCTTATTCTTAAGCTCAAACAGTCTAAAATAAAAATCCCAAAAGTTAGTGTATGTTTTCTTTTGGGATTTTTTATTCATCTCGCTTTATAAATTGATCAAATACATCATATGATCTTTATTTTATTCGTTTAATTAATTGTTTAATTGTAAGTTCACAAATCGGTTGACCTACCTCTAGATGAAGAGCATAGGCTTGATTTTCATTTGTTAGCTTATAGCCACGTCGTTGATAATATTTTATTAATTCTAATCGCTGATCAATCACATACATGACAAATTCTTCAACATTGGGTTCAATCAACATCGCTTGATGTTCTGCAAATTGCAATAATTTTTTTCCAAAGCCCTGAGCTTGCTCATTTGGATGAATTGCAAAATGACCAATTTCACAGCTCATCCCCTACATTTGAATACCAATACACCCCTTGATCTGCGCATGTACCGACTCAATCACATATAAATGAAAATCCCTTTTTTGTAAGAGTTGACTGAGTTGAGACACATTTATTCGATTTCCTCGAACAATATGATGTTCCCTGGTCCAGCTCTTGGGATGATTCTCTCGATAGGCTGTATTCATTAAGCTTTCGAGCTGCTGAATATCATCAAGTAAAGCATGTCTTATATTCATATTTTTTATCTATTTATTTTCATAGGCCTATTTTACTGAAATAAAAAAACCAGACAATTGTCTGGTTTTTTTATGCAATTTGCTCATCAGTGTAGCTCGCTAGCGCTATTCACCAACCGCATCGGAACAAAAAGCAGTGCTTTGTAATTTATCCACTGTGACTCGCTAACGCTACTCATCAACCGCGTTCGAAACAAAGCAGCGCTTTGTTATTTATCCACTGTGACTCGCTAACGCTACTCACCAACCGCGTTCGGAACAAAGCAGCGCTTTGTTATTTATCCACTGTGACTCGCTAACGCTACTCACCAACCGCGTTCGGAACAAAGCAGCACTTTGTTATTTATCCACTGTGACTCGCTAACGCTACTCACCAACCGCGTTCGGAACAAAGCAGCACTTTGTTTCCTCACTTGGGTTCAATTGGAGCAAATGGAGCGACAACATCCGCATTTTGGGCACGGTTACGCATGAAGTGATCCATGAGCACAATTGCCAACATCGCCTCTGCAATTGGTGTCGCACGAACACCGACACAAGGATCATGGCGACCTTTGGTCAACACATCAGTATCTTCACGATTAATCGTAATGGTTTTACCCGGCGTAGTAATGGAAGCTGTTGGTTTCAAGGCGATCGCAACACGAATGTCTTGACCACTCGAAATACCGCCCAAAATGCCGCCAGCATGGTTTGCCAAGAAACCATCCGTAGTTAACTCATCACGGGTTTCATGACCAAACTGCTCGGCAACACCAAAGCCATCACCAATTTCAACACCTTTTACAGCGTTGATGGACATCATAGCATGTGCAATATCTGCATCTAAACGATCAAATACAGGCTCGCCCCAACCGACTGGCACTTGCGTCGCAATAATTTCCAGTTTGGCGCCACAGCTCGTTCCTTGTTCACGAAGTGACGTTACGAGAGCTTCAAAACGTGGGACGGCATCAGCATCACCACAGAAAAATGGGTTATTTGGAACTTCATTCCAGTCCAATTTCTCTGCTTTTTCGGTACCAATTTGGGTTACATGACCACGAATTTCGATGCCAAATTTCTCAAACAAGAATTTTTTAGCAATCGCACCCGCAGCAACACGCATCGCAGTTTCACGAGCACTCGAACGGCCACCACCACGGTAATCACGAAAACCATACTTATGTGTATACGTATAGTCTGCATGACCCGGACGGAAGGTTTGCGCGATGTTGCCATAATCTTTTGATTTTTGATCTGTGTTACGGATCAATAGACCAATCGATGTACCGGTTGTTTTGCCTTCAAATACGCCTGAAATAATTTCAACTTCATCGGGTTCTTTACGCTGAGTCGCAAACTTAGATGTGCCCGGCTTACGACGATCCAGATCCTTTTGCAAATCGGCTTCAGTCAGTTCAATACCCGGTGGAACCCCATCCACAATGGCCATCAAACCAACGCCATGAGATTCACCACAAGTCGTTACACGGAAGAGTTGCCCTATACTATTACCTGCCATGTCAAACGACTCCTTATGCTTGAACAGATTGAATGAATAAATCTCGGTATTCGCGGCATTGAGCAGCAGTCAATGCAAAGATACCTGTACCGCCTTTTTGGAACTGTAACCAATAAAAATCAACGGTATTGAAGTTTTGACGCATTGCCCATTCTGAGTTACCCACTTCGATCACAATTAAGCCATCTTCAGTCAGGTAATCTGCAGCTTGTGCCAACATTTTACGGACAAGATCCAAACCATCTTGACCCGCAGCAAGCGCCATTTCAGGTTCATGGTGGAATTCTTCTGGTAAATCTGCCATGTCTTCAGCATCCACATACGGTGGATTCGACACGATTAAATCATATTGATTCTCTGCTGGAATTTTGGCGAATAAATCAGACTCAAGTAAAGCCACTTGATATTGTTTATTGTGGTGTTCACAGTTAATTTGCGCCACTTCAAGTGCATCTTTAGACAAATCTGTTGCATCAACTTCAGCGTCTGGGAATGCATAAGCTAAGGCAATCGCGATACAACCCGAACCCGTGCACATATCTAAAATGCGCTGAGGAGTTTTTGGATTGGCATTTTCAGGTAGATTATTAACCGCAGCACCCATTTCGCCATTTTCACCTAAGCAATATGGCGCAAAACGGTTTTCAATTAACTCTGCAATTGGAGAACGTGGAATTAGTACACGTTCATCGACATAAAATGGCTTACCAAAGAAATACGACAAGTTAAGTAAATAAGACGTCGGAACTTTTTCATTAATACGACGTTCTAACAATGCTAAAAATTCTGCAACTTCACTTGGCAATAATTTCGCATCTAAGATTTCCGCATCTGCATTCCAATCTAGAGATAACGTTTGTAAAACCAATGCTGAGCTTTCAGCAAAATAGTCTTCTGTACCTTGTCCTAAGTGGGCATCATATTGACGTAAAGCTGTTACCCCAAAGCGGATATAATCACGAATTGTAGATAGGTTTTCAGCTGCTTCCTGTAAATGTTCAGGGCTAATAGTCGGTCGATCCACTTAAGGCGTCTCCAGTTCATAATTTTTTAAACGCCCTATGATACCTTGTTTTAATGCTATTTATAATAAAAATACGGCATTATTCACCGCTTGAAAGCATTTCATAACCGTATATATGAGGTCTGATACATTCGCTGAAATGAAATGTGTAATTTAGGCTTTTCTTCAGCATACTATAAAACCTAATAGATAAAAATTACGAATAAAAACCAATTCAAGCTCAATTGTTTAGCAATTTGTACTTGATCCTAAGCTTTAATTTCTTAAAATCATCCCCATACAAACAGTTAAATTTTAAATGCGGAGCTCCAATGAGCTATAAGCACAATAACCTCATGGCTATGCGTCAGAGCTATTGGGAAGACACTCAGTCTTTAAATGTGCAAACTGAAAAGGCATTTTTTCAGCAACTATTGATCGAACATCAAGTTTTCCCAAATGCGAGTCTAGAAAACGCACGCACCCTATTTTTTAGCTTACCGAGCATTATTATTGTCAAAGGTTATGCTTCCGGATTTAAAGACGAATCTGTCCAACATCTTATTCATCAACATATTGAAGAACATAAAGCTGCATTGATGCAAAATGATACGGTAAAAATCAAATATCGTTTATAGTTTTATTTCCAATGTGCCTGTCTACGCGGCATCTTGCTTAAGTTTGCAAATGCTTACTGCATATTCAGTAAGTTGAACTATTTTAATACGTTAAGAAACGTTAAAATTAGCTACAATGTATTTTTCTGCGAATTGCTGATTAAAGGATTTAATTTACATGTCAGATCAGAACGATAAGCTCAAACACTTGAAAACGTCTTCTATGGATCGACGCTTATCTATCGCAAAGGCATCGCTACTTGCGGGAACACGTTGGGCAGCATCAAACGCCACTTCTATTTTTTCGAGTGAGGAAGAAAAAGAGAAAAAGCGTAAAAAAGCCATGAAAGATCAGGCCGAATATCTCGTCGCAGAAATTGGTAAATTAAAAGGTTCGATTGTAAAAATCGGGCAAATGATGGCATTGTATGGTGAACATTTTCTGCCTGAAGAAATCACCCAAGCCCTCAACACCTTGAACAATCAAACAGTTGCATTGGCTTGGCCAGCCATTAAAGTCCAATTACAAAATCAACTAGGCTCAAAACTTGATGATCTCGTGATTGATCATGAGCCACTTGGCACTGCGTCTTTGGCACAAGTTCACCGTGCAAAACGTAAATCTGATGGTTTAGAACTGGTTTTAAAAATCCAGTATCCGGGTGTGGCAGATGCAATCGATTCGGATATGAATCTATTCAAAAACATGCTCAAACTGACACGAATGGTGCCTCAAACGCGTGAATTTGATCAGTGGTTTGATGAAGTTCGTGAAATGATGCATCGTGAAGTAAATTATAAAATCGAAGCAGATACCACTCGCCGTTTTGCAGCACGCTTAAAAGAAGACCCACGCTATATCGTGCCGCAAATCATTGAAGGTTATTCAACACCTCAAGTGCTGTGTATGACCTTTGAACGTGGTGTGCCGATTAATAGCCCTGTAATGCTATCACTTCCTCAAGAGCGCCGTAATGCCTTAGGTGAAGCATCACTTGAAATTGCCGTACGCGAAATTTTTGAATGGGGGGAAATGCAAACCGACCCTAACTTCGGAAACTATTTGGTCCGTTTGGGCAATGGTGCGGATGTGCCCGATAAAATCGTACTCCTCGACTTCGGTGCGATCCGTCAGTTCGATGAGCATCTGTTAAGCGTTGCGCGTAATTTGATTACCGCGGGTTATCACCATAGCGCTGAGCAAATGGTCAAAGCGATGACAGGTTATGAGTTCTTTGATGGTATTCCACAAAGTATTAAACCCGATATGGCCAAAGTCTTTCTGTTAGCAACAGAGGCATTTAGTAGCACTGAAAATAACCCAGACATCCCTGCTGGTGTTATGGACGAACAACAACGCTATGACTGGAAAAAAAGCCAATTACATAGCCGTGTAATGCAACAAGCTTCAAAATCGATGGCATCTCGCTACTTCTCAGTTCCACCTAAAGAGTTTATGTTTATCAGCCGTAAATTTATCGGTGCATATACCTTTATGACCGTCATTGAAGCGAAAACCAATGTTCGTCGTATGATTCAAAAATATCAATAATCACTCAATGCACACTTCAAGACTTGGCTGACTCAAATGTCAGCCAAGTCAATTTTAAAATAAAAATCCTTTTAAGCCTTTTTACTTTTCTATTCTTAATTAATCATTTAGCTATCAAATCCCACCTAATCTCGCCGTTTATCTTTGACAATCATGCATGTCATTTATGACATGGTTTTTCTATCTTTGGCATGTCAGCATTAAATAAGAACAACGCAAATGGAAAACAACAATGACCAACATGGTAAACAAGGCACAAGGATTTGGACTCTCACTTTTAACGAAAATTGCCGGAAGTGATGTACTCGATCAGTTTAAACTGCGCAAATTTGTTGAAAAATCTTTGTATCAAAGCTCAAAAGCTGGTTTTAAAACCTTGAGCCAGACACAAAAAGCATTTCAGACCAACAAAGGTGTGCATAAGCAACGTTTGCCAAATCAACAAAAATCATTATTTGATTTAAACCTGACTGAAGAACAGCAAATGACTGCTGATGCGATGCAGCAGTTTGCCACAGAAGTTTTGTATCCACTTGCTCATCAAGCCGATCAAGAGGAAAAATTTCCTGAAGCGTTATGGCAACATATCCAAGATCTAGGTCTAAATTATTATGCCTTACCTGAAGATTTGGGTGGCGTTGCAGCAGAAAAAAACATCATTAGCAATATCTTAATTGCTGAACAACTAGCTGAAGGTGACTTTAGTTTAACAGCAGGTTTACTGTCGACGTTTAGCTGTATCAATGCCATCACCCAATGGGGTTCAGAATCTGTTCAAGCAACCTATTTAGCGACATTTGCAGATGATTCAACCCTCCGTGCAAGCTTTGCAGTTCAAGAGGCAACGGCGGCATTTAATCCCTATCAACTTAAAACTCAGGCGATTGCTGATGGCCAGCAGTATAAAATCAGTGGGGAGAAAACCTTAGTCCTTTTAGGTGAACAGGCAGATGTGCTCTTGGTGAGTGCCATGCTCAATGGGCAGCCTGAAGTTTTTATTGTGCAACGTGACCAGAGCATTAGCGCTAAAAAAACACCAGCTATGGGCTTAAAAGCCACTGAAACGGTAACTTTAAAATTTGATCAGACCCCTGCCCAACGCTTAGGCGATCAAGATTTCAATTACATCTCATTTATCGATCTTGGCAATTTAATGTGGTGTGCCATGGCTGTTGGTACCGCAACTGCAGTCAAAAAATATTGCATTCAATATGCAAACGAACGTACAGCTTTTGGAGAGCCAATTTCACATCGTCAAAGTGTGGCATTTATGATTGCAGATATGGCAATCGAAATTGATGCCATGCATATGCTCATCCTAAACGCAGCAAGTCTAGCCGAAGCTGGCAAGCCCTTTCATCGTGAAGCCTATTTAGCTCGCGTGCTATGTGCTGAAAAATCGATGAAAATTGGGACTGATGGCGTGCAAATATTAGGTGGTCATGGCTTTACCAAAGAACATCCCGTAGAACGTTGGTATCGAGACTTACGTGCCACAGCGATTCTTCAATCTGGCTTACATGCGTAATTCAGCAAAATAAAAAACAAGGAAATGTCCATGAACTTACAAAATCCGAAAAAATTTAAATTGCTGATCGACCAAGCCCATGAAGTCGCTTTAAATGTTCTACGTCCTATTTCACGTAAATATGACAAAGCCGAACATGCCTACCCGAAAGAATTAGACATGTTGTCTTCCCTCGTCGACGGTATGAATGATGGCGGTGACGGCATGAATGCAGGTGCCGCCGTCAATAAACGTGGCGACACAGACACGGGTAATAA
The DNA here is from genome assembly GCF_023499985.1 of Acinetobacter amyesii. NCBI lineage: Bacteria > Pseudomonadati > Pseudomonadota > Gammaproteobacteria > Moraxellales > Moraxellaceae > Acinetobacter > Acinetobacter amyesii. The sequence goes on from NZ_JAMCOU010000025.1 coordinate 71,720, forward strand.
AAACGGTGTCAATATGTCGACAGCCCTCAGTATCATCGAGATGTGCTATGGAGATACAGGCCTGTTGCTCAGTATGCCTCGACAAGGGCTTGGAAATTCGGCTATTGCAGCAGTAGCCAATGATGAACAACTAGAACGCTTAAAAGGAACTTGGGCCGCTATGGCCATTACAGAACCCAATTGTGGCTCTGATTCTGCAGCTATTCAGACAACAGCGACGAAAGATGGCGATGAATACATCCTCAATGGTGAAAAAATCTTTGTCACCTCGGGTGAACGTGCTGATTCCGTGGTGGTTTGGGCAACCCTAGATAAAAAATTAGGTCGTGCAGCGATTAAATCCTTTGTTGTTGAAAAAGGTACACCAGGCATGACTGTAGAACGCCTAGAACATAAATTGGGTATTAAAGCTTCTGATACGGCTGCTATTAGTTTTGTTGATTGTCGTGTCCCTGCTGCAAACTTATTAGGCAATGCTGAAATTGATGTAGCTAAGGGTTTTGCTGGGGTAATGGAAACTTTTGATAATACTCGCCCACTCGTTGCTGCGATGGCTATTGGCTGTGCAAAGGCATCTTTAGAGCGAATTAAAGAAATCTTTAAAGATGAACTAGATGAGCAGTATTCAACACCCATCTTACAAAGCTCGAATATTGCTGCACAAATCTACCGTATGGAAGCAGACTGGGAAGCAGCACGTCTCCTCATGCTCAAAGCCGCATGGATGGCCGACAACAAAAAACCTAACTCACGTGAAGCATCCATCGCTAAAGCGAAAGCAGGCCGTGTAGGTAATGAAATCACATTAAAATGTGTAGAGCTCGCAGCGGCTGTTGGTTATAACGAAGATGAATTATTGGAAAAATGGGCACGTGATTCAAAAATCCTTGATATATTTGAAGGAACACAGCAAATTCAACAATTAATCGTTGCACGACGTGAACTGGGTAAAAGTTCAAGCGAATTAAAATAATTACTTTGCTTGAGCAATTTGAAACTTAAAGATGGATTTTTATATAGGATCAGTCTATAAACAATCCATCTTTTTGTTTTTCGATCATTATGTTTCAGATCCGACCACTTCAACTTGAAGACAATGCAAGCATTGCCAATGTCATTCGCACAGTTTCCAAAGAATTTGGATTAGCACCTGAATCAGGATTTGCCGTTGCAGATCCAATTTTAGATGATTTATATCACGTCTATGCGCAAGCAAATGCACAATATTGGGTTATTGAAAATCCACACGGTACAATTTTAGGTGGTGGCGGCCTTTCTCCTTTAGCTGGAGATTCAAGCATTTTAGAAATCCAAAAAATGTATTTTATGCCTGAATTACGTGGTCATGGCTTAGCCAAAGATATTTTAGAACTTTGTTTTCAATTCGCCAAAGATCATAATTTTAAAGCGTGTTATTTAGAAACTACACATACACTTGGACAAGCGGTAAAACTCTATGAAAAAGTAGGATTTCAACACTTACAAGCTCCCAAGGGCAATACAGGTCATAGCCAAGCATGCGAAATTTGGATGCTTAAAACACTTTAAATTATACTTAGATTCCATTCATACCTCTGAAAAAAGTTATAGCTTTTTCAAATAGGGATATTTCATGAGTGGATATTCTAGTTTTTTATAACTAAAGTTCTCGGGATTTGAATGTCCCCACAATCTTAATAAGTACCATGTCAAGAGAGAAATACTGACACAAGTAATGCTGTCTGTTTTTCTCTCTTCACTTAAATAATTATGTAATTTGAGTACATTTCCATCAATTCTTACAATTTCACTGTACAGAGCATCTTAAGAAAATATTGACCTCTAAGTCTCCAGTTCATAATATCGCTTTAGTAATTACACTTAGCCATGATTATTTTAAAGTGAATATAAATGCAGAATGTACTGAATAAAACTCGCCTTTCAACTCATCTTTCGTCGCTCCTAAGCGCTCACAGCTTAAAATTTTCAACTGTTATTATATCTTTAACCCTGATTTCTGGATGTTCATCACTCGGTGGTGGCTCTGTAGAAAAACGTGCCGTTAAACTTTCATCAGGGATCCAAAAGGCCTATTCAGTCAATCCTGAAACTGCAAATCGAGTGTCACCCTACATTGTGCAAACTGCTGATCAATACAACTTAGATCCTTTACTACTGGCTGCTGTTATTCGCCAAGAATCAACTTTTCGCCCTTATGTCAGTTCACCTGCAGGTGCAGTCGGTTTAACTCAGGTGATGCCACGTTATTGGCAAGCAACATGCCCTGGGGATTTATATGACGAATTAACCAATATTAATTGTGGGTCATTTATTTTAACTAAATATAAAAATGCCGCTGGCAGCATGCCAAAAGCTTTAGCCTACTATAATGTCGGACCTACCGCTTATAACACCAATCGAAAAATGAAAAAACAAGGCAAACGTTATGCAAAACAAGTGAAACAACATCGAAATAATTTAAAAAGTGCATTGTAATAAAGTACAGTTCAATCCTATTGACCTAGGATTGAACTTTTAACATATATCACAAATATTTGAATTTAATAGACTTATATCACAAATATAGATTTTGGAATAATATTATATAATGTATTTTAATGAGCAATAAACAAACAAACAGCACAGATATTTAATACTTATTTAATCTTATACAATCGTTTTTGTATATTAAATTAATGAAATAATACATTAAATCTATTAATAAAAAAACTCTTATAAAACAACAACCTTAATTGAATTTCATATACAACAATTCTATAAAAGGTTTAAATATTCTACAGAATCCTACAACTATTAGCAGCCAAGAATCGTTTAAAAACCATTTTTACTTTATTTATAATTAACAATAATCAACCAGCTGATTTTTTTAGCATTGTTTATTCATTATTTTTAGCTAATATCATATAGGTCAGTAAAACTATATTACTGATTAACATATAATTTATTGGGGTTAATAATGGCCAAATTATCTTTAAACGCTTTAACAGACATTGACGGTTTTATTGCTGCAGCTTTGGTTGACAGCGAAAGTGGCCTTGCTATGGCAACACAAGGCAATAACGACATCGATTTAGAATTAGCTGCTGCTGGTAATACTGAAGTTGTACGCTCAAAGCGTAAAGTTGCCAAAGCGTTGAATTTAAATGACTCTATTGAAGACATTCTAATTACTCTGGGTAAACAATATCACTTAATCCGCCCACTCGACTCAAATGAAGCATTATTTCTTTACCTCGTCTTAGACCGTAGTAAATCAAACCTTGCTATGGCTCGCCATGAACTTAAACATTTCGAAAAAGAATTAGATTTTTCTTAATTTAAAGTTGGGTTATTTCACAAGAAATAACCCAGTTTTTCTGGACCATTTCGTGAATAGCACATTATATATTTCTATCTTTGGCTTAAATCTAAATGTTATCAATGACATTAAATCTATTATTTCAAATAAGCTATCTGAAACTTTTACTATTCATTGGACAAACATTGCAGATTCGAAACTCCAAGTCCTATTAATCAATGATGACTTTATCGACCTGCCGAATATAAATAAAATAAGGCACGAAGCTTTAATCATACTTAAACTTAAAAAAAATGAATTGAAAGCAAATCAAATCGAACACGATACCCTGTTTTTACCCCTAACAAATACCAATCAATTTGAGCATTGGTTAGAGCATTCAGTTGCGTTAAGGTTCCGAGACATTAATCCTGTAAATGTGTCCAATCCTATTGTTGTTCAAGACACAAAACCTAAATTAAATGCACTCCAGATCTCACAGGCTTTTAAAGATTTAAATAAACATCAACGTCAACTATTGCTTTTAGATCAAAAACCAATCGCACTCATTGATAACTTAAGCAATGAGTTTTGGATAGAACAAAATATACAAATCACACAAAATTCTGAAATCACACTCATTTCAGCAGATACAAATACAGTTGTCACTTTTAAATATGGGTTGGAATCAATAAATTTACAGCATGGATTATGGCAATTTGTTTGGGATTACGTAGATGATACTCCCCCCAATTACACAAGCCACTATAAACTTTTGCATTGGCCACAGCCTATACATTGTGCTGAGCGACAATCACTATTGAAAATATCCGCTTTTTTTATGGAAGGTAGTTCTACTCAATATATCGCTGAACAAATACATTTGAGCCATAACATTATCAATCGCTATTTATTTGCATGCCACATAGCTCAAATCATAGAAGAGATACCGGCCATGGCGAGTGTATATCATAGCCAAAAAACAGCTCAAGAATCTTCAAATCCACTACAAAGTTTTTTCCGTAGTCTTCGAAAAAAATTAGGAATCTAAAATTTCATTATGATTTTACAGCAATACAAAATCGTATTTGCCGGAACGATGGGTGCCGGAAAAACCACTGCTATTCAAAGTATTTCTGATATTCCTGTACTGAGTACAGAAGCGCTGAATACGGATCAAAATGCGCATCAGAAAATGTTGACTACCGTTGGAATTGATTATGGTGAACTTACTCTAGCCGATGGTACTAAACTTGGTTTATATGGTACGCCGGGCCAAGAAAGATTTAACTTTATATGGAATACCATTTGCAACGGCGCAATTGGTACAATTATTTTGATTGATCATACACATGACCATCCAATTCAGCAGCTGAATGATTATTTAAATTATTTTTCTGAAAATAATGAAAACATCATCATCGCGATTACACATTTAGACAGTACGCAGTATAAATCCACCAAACTTTATAAAGAATGGCAGGATTCACAACAGATACATCACCCGATTTTTTATATCGATGCTAGAAATAAAAAAGACATTCTTTTTATTCTAGAAGCACTTATTGCAAAAGCCGAAGTTCAACTTTCAATCTAATGAAGATATTATGAATACAGCAATTCGTACAACACGTTCAGCACCACTACAGCTTATTGAACATGCACATAAACTCATGAAGGAGTTAATTTCTGATGTGTCCGGTGTTGAATATATGATGTTATGTTCAACTGATGGTTTTGAATTAAAATCTATAGAAAAGAAAAATATTGAAAATTCTGGAAAACTTGCAGCTGTAAGCAGTTCGATCTTAGCAATGGTTCAAGCTTTTACTAACGAGATTAATTTAATTGGTTGTCAAACCATTACATTAGATGCTGAAAATGGTAAAGCATTACTCACAGCGATCTCTCACCCTCAGCACCCCATGATATTAGTTGTCTTGACATCAAAAAATGTATTATTAGGGCAATTATTATATTCTTTAAAAAGAGTGAGTAATGAACTAAGCGAATATCAACTGTCAAATACATTCGCCTAGTCCGATTCAAATTATTTCATCGATTCACGCATTTTATCTTCATCAAAATATTGTGCAAATGATGAAATACGTTTTTCAACAAATGAATTTTTCATCAGGTTCTCAGCTGCACGATTCCCCAATAGTTCAAATGCTTTACCCAAAGCATTTGTTCCTTCATTTTCTGTAACAGCTTTGATTTCAGCATTACAACGTTTAGTAAATAAATCTTGAAATAAATTTGCCATATTTTTATCTATTTTTTGCATCTCAGCGGACGTCACTTTACTATATTTAGAAATTTCTGGATGTGCTGAAAATGCCAAATAAATCCAAGCCGTTAAGTTCTGACTCTCTTCTGCTGAAATTTTATTTACCAAACATTCACTTAGTTTATCCTGATACACACCAGCTGTAGTATTTAAAGAAACAAATGCAAATAAAACTATAGTTAATAATTTTTTTAAAAACATCTTAAATACCCTATATATTATTAATGAAACAAACGATTTTATTATATTGATTTATTACACATTTTCATTAGCAAAAGATTTTAAAATGATATAGATGGATTGAGCATTTTAGTTTTATTTTCTTTAAATATCTCTCGTTTTCCTATTTTTTGAATTTGCTTCTCTTATTATTTTTCTATTTTGATAACTTTCCATTTTTCCCCGCACATAAAAAAACACCCCCTGAGATATCAGGGGGTGTTTTCGAATAATGAGCTGGCGATGACTTACTCTCACATGGGTAACCCCACACTACCATCAGCGCTAAGAGGTTTCACTTCTGAGTTCGGGAAGGGATCAGGTGGTTCACTCT
>NZ_JAMCOU010000024.1:0-24609 GCF_023499985.1 Acinetobacter amyesii
TGTTTCAGAAAGCTTCTTTGAATCGATATATTTCATCCGCAGATTATGCATGAATATTTAAAATTCTTCGGTACAAATAATCAGCAAGAGACTGTTCGTTTTTTGATTTATGAAAGAGGCTTTATATAGTTGTTATATATAGTGTTTATTTAAATACTATTTATATTATTTAAGGTATTTTATGTCGGTGGCTCTTGCCAAGGTTGGAGTATTCTCTATTCACCTTGGAATCTAACTCAAGTTATTTTTAGCGACAGAACCAGTGAGCTAGCAGCCTAAAATTTCCTAAGTGGAAGTCTCCTGTTATTTCAGCACGCATCAATCATTTAAAATACCCCAAAGCTTTTAACTTAGGAACAAATTTTTTATTAAAATAAATTATTGAAAAACTACAAACTAATGCAAAAGAAATCAAAGTAAAAGCAAAATAAATATTGTTTTGATCAAAATATATATGGAAATCATCTACAAACTCATGAATATGAAAAAAAGGAAAAATAAAAGCTATAGCAAACAGTAAATATAATAAAGAACTAAATACCACTTTAAAAAAATGACCAAGTATACTTACTTTAATTAAAGCTTTAGCATAAAAATTTAAAATTAAAATCATATAAATCATATATAACAAGAAAAACATAGCCGTTTTAAACCAAATCATTAACTATCTCACTAATTATTTTGCACAAGATGGCAAGGTTATTTTCCCAGTACCCATTAATTCACCAGCACCTGTTATTTTACCCTCTAGTAATGCCCCTGCTAGTTTGCCTGGAGTTCGATTAATTCCAGAAGTACCCAATGGTTTATTCATCAAATCTACTCTCATATATGGAGCCCTTTGAATTACTGCCTTATTCACAGATCCTCCAATGCCACCACCAACCATAGCTCCTACTACAGCACCAGCATCATAATTACACATATTCGCAACTTCCTTCTTCGCAGCAAATAATCTCACACCTTGACCCAGCACTGAAGAAACTCCTGCACCTCCTGCTGCACCTACAGCATGTGATGCCCAAGGATTTACAGCCCCCACTGCACCTCCTGCAACACACCCAATTGCAGCACCTTTCCACTCTCCTGTTGTATAACCACCAACAGCACCAGCTATGCAGCCATATGCAGCACCAGCAGCATTTAAGGGAGTTAATCCCAATTGATCGACCCACAGATTCGGATCACTGACATAAGCAGAATTATTTAATCCACCAAATAGTCCAATCGGATCTTTACTCACATACCTTGCACTAAACGGCTCATAATAACGGTAACGGTTATAATGTAATCCAGTTTCACTATCGTAATATTGCCCTTGAAAACGAATACTTGTTTGCTCTAATAAATTGTCACTAGTCTTAATCTCTAAAGCTTCACCCCATACATCCTGCTTAATTTCCCATATACATTCACCTAACTCATTTGTTAAAGTCTGCGGTGTTCCAACTTGGTCACAGTGATAAAAAAGTACCCGCTCCAATTCAGCTTTATTTTTTCGTGTTTCAGTTTTCCATATCGGGTCTTTATAAACCGAATAATCTTCATGCTGAAATTGAGCATAATATGGAGTTTCTAAAAGCTTGATAAAACCTGTATAGCCCGTTTGCAGCAGCGGTACAAAACTCTGCGGTTCATAGACATAATGCTTAGTGTAGTTTTCTTCGAAGTCATAAGATTGTTGTGACTCCCAAATCATCAGGTCACCGTCCCAGCCGAATAAGGTCAGGGTTTGCGCATTTTGATTTTTCTTGTATAAACGCCTTCCAAATACATCATAACCATATTCAGTCACCTGACCCTGATGATCACTGCAAATCAATCTATTCAGGTTATCTCATGTCAGTTTTAATGTTTTGCCTGCAGGGCTGCTTTCAATGCAGACAAGTCATTTTAGATCGAGATGCACATGCGATCATTCCACCTAGGAAGAATGCAAAGCCGTGGAAAGATCAGCAAGCGAAGTCAGTAGCGCGGAACGAGTTATTAAAAACAGTCAAACAGCTAGGTAGATCGCTTTGGAAAAAATGGTCAGGCTATCATCGGCGAAGTTTGGTTGAAACTAAGATGTACTGCATTAAATTATTAGGCGATAAACTCAGTGCTAAGAACTTTCAAAGCCAAGTCAATGAAGTACATGCCCGTATAGCCATTTTAAATAAATTTACAGACTTAGGCAGATCACATACCCGAGTTGTCACTTAAATTTGAGTTGCTTAAGGGAGTTTTACTTTTTAAATCTTTGTGCAACAAAGTCATTACTTACTAATTACCTTGTAAAATAGCTTTTATGTAGCTTAGTTTCTCTAGATCTTCCAAACTTTTGGTTTTCATATAAGTGCTATTTTTCATAAATTCTTCTATTTTTTTTTCAACTTCTGACTTTTGCACTGTACTTAAATTATCAAGAATAATTGAAAATTCAGGTCTATTATAATAAAAATTCATTACAACCACTGCTATTAATTCAGTAAATGTTTCATCATCTACTTTATACGGTAGTCTATTAATTTTATACATAAAATCATCAGAATATTCACATACAAAATTATACCCTGTATCTTCAAACACTTTTATTGATTTTTCACTAATATTCAATATTTTACTTTGAACTTTGAATTTTTCAATAGAAATTTCACACTCTTTATCGATAAAATACCCACTACCAATTAAATATATAAATAAAATAGTGCAGCAAAAAATAACAGTTATAAAAAATTTTTTCATTACTCAACATCCAATATTCCATAAAGGTCAACAAAATCTGGCTTGTGTCCAAATTTCCTTTTGCTTTCTAAATCCCCTCCTTTAAAAACAAGCGCTTTATGCTTGTTCGTTTTTTGTATAAAACTAGATAATTTATCCCACTTCACATTTCCATTTTTTGCTCCCATTGAAGAGGGAATAGTCACACAGCCTGTACTATAAGTTCCTGGATGAAGTCTAAAATAGCCTCTCATTTTCTTGTTATTAAAATCATAAGTAAAATCATCTGTATGCATATCGACTGCATAAAGCTTGTACCAATGCTCTTTACCTTCACCCTCATGTGGGATTATCCAATATCTCCCTCTTGGAATAGCTTGCGACTCATCTAGTGATAAATTAGTTACTTGTTGAGTCATATGATCTACACTTGCATATCCACCTGTGAAAACGCCATTTATACCTATTGTTTCTTTTGAATCTAAATCAGAACCTTTAATTGTTCCATTCGATTTGTTAAAAACAATATGTACAATTAGTCCCATAGGATCCACCCACTGATTCGGATCACTGACATAAGCTGAATTATTTAAGCCCCCCATCAACCCAATCGGGTCTTTACTCACATAACGTCCACTGTACGGCTCGTAATAACGATAACGGTTATAGTGCAAGCCTGTCTCAACATCATAGTATTGCCCCTGAAAACGGATATTACTTTGTTCTAACAAATTGTCACTGGCTCTGATTTGCTGCGTATTGCCCCACGTATCCTGCACGATCTCCCAGACACATTCACCACGTTCATTACTTAAGGTTTGCGGTGTTCCCACTTGGTCACAGTGATAAAAAGCAACGCGTTCTAGCTTTGCTTTGTTCTTTTTCGTTTCTGTTTTCCATATCGGGTCTTTATAAAATTGAATAAGGTTCTGTTTGGAAACGTGAATAGTCTGAGGTTTCAATCTACTTAATAAAACCTGCATAGCCTGTTTGAAAAAATGGTAAAACTATTTGGTTCAAAAAATAATGCTTGGTGTAACTTGTATGCTGTAAGTTCTCTTGTATTTTATTATTGCTTTGAGTGTAATGTTGCGACTCGAAAATCGTCAAATCACTATCCCAACCAAATAATGTCAGGCTGTGTTCCACTTAATTTTGATTAACTATTTGACTTTGTTCAGATATTCGTCTTCCAAATATATCATAACCATAAATGGTGATTTGACTATTGTGATCACTTTGGATTAAGCGATTAAGGTTTCTGCTTATTTGGCTGGTTTCAATCACATTTTTTTGGTAAATTTAATACACATATTTTTCAAACACCTACACCTAAAATATTTTAAAAGTCTTCGTTTTTTTTATCTGGAAACAAATATTCAATTATAAGAAAAATTACTGAAACTACAATACCTATCGTTTGAGTTATTAAAAAGAAAAACATTAGATCATTAAAAGGCATTATATAATCATCATTAAAATAATTATAAATAACGGCTAAAAAAAATCCTGTCAACCCCAGTAAAACCCCCTTTATAAAACAAAACAAATAGGGATGATTATCTGCTTTCAGATTAGATATAAATGTACCTAACACAATTTCAATAATTATATTGAACATATAAAAGTACTTCCTTTATTATTTACTGTACTGTGGTTCATCTAACTTTAGACTCGGATTCTCTTTAATAGGCTTTGTTGTAATAGATTTTACTGCTGTTTGACCATAAAATATTCTTTTTCCAATAGTATTTGTAGTATTTTTATAGAAATTCATAGCTGTAACATATTCTACTCCATTTGCTTTTGCAAGATTTGCGCCAACTCCTCCTGCTAATGCTCCCACACCAGCTACACCAAGAGTTCGCTTATAATTATAGGCATTGCATTTACATCTAACACTATCAAATGTTTGAAAACCACCGTCTACTGCAGCAGAACCAACAGCACCCATTATTGGTGCCTTTGCACCTGCTCCAAAACCGCCACTAATTACTGTAACTCCATATGGTAAAGTAGCGGCGGCAGCTCCAACTGTACCTACATTTCTCATTCCTTGCTGATTTCTTAAAACATTTGCATCTTGCTTATTTTTCGCAACACTTGACATAGTTCCTGGCAATAATGCACCCAATATTCCAGTACTTGGTCTATTTTGTTGTTTGGATCTTGCATCTTTTATTTTTGAAACTTGCCAAGCAGCTTTTTGTTGAGCGAATCTTTCAGCTGCATGCTTTTCAACTAACGCATTATTCGCAGCAACTTTTTCCCTTTCCCCTTGTGCCATCAACCCCATCGAATCGACCCATTGATTCGGATCGCTCACATAAATTGAATTATTTAACCCACCAAACAACCCAATCGGATCTTTACTCACATACCTTGCACTATGTGGCTCATAATAACGATATCGGTTATAATGCAATCCAGTTTCATGGTCATAATATTGACCTTGGAAACGGATATTGGTTTGCTCTAATAAATTATCACTAGTATTAATCTCTAAAGCACTACCCCATGTATTTTGTTTGATTTCCCAAATACATTCGCCCAGCTCGTTACTCAAAGTTTGTGGCGTCCCCACTTGGTTGCAGTGATAAAACGCTACTCGCTCTAATTCAGCTCTGTTCTTTCTCGTTTCGTTTTTCCATATCGGGTCTTTATAGATTGAATAAGGTTCTGTTTTAAACTTTGAGTAGTCGGGTGTTTCAATTAGTTTAATAAACCCTGCGTAACCTGTTTGCAGCAGCGGTACAAAGCTATTCGGCTCATAAACATAATGTTTGGTGTAGTTTTTATCATGCTGAGAATTGTCTTGATCTTTGTTTGACTGTTGCGACTCCCAGATCATTAAATCACCATCCCAACCAAATAAAGTTAAGCTGTATTCTGGTTTGTTAATCTTAAATAAACGTCTTCCAAACACATCATAACCATAGCTTGTGATTTGACCATTGTGGTCACTTTGAATCAGGCGGTTTAAGTTATCCCATGTCAGCTTTAAAGTTTTACCTGCTTGGGTCGTTTCAACAACATTCCCTTGTGCATCGTATTTATAGTGTTTGCCTTGATATTGGGTGATCAGGTTATTTTTCACTTGTGATGACTGTGTTGCAATCGGGTCAATCAAGTTACCTGCTGGATCAAAGGCAAAGTTCTCAGTTTTTTGTGGGCTTTGGCTTTTGATTAAGCGTCCAATTGGATCATATTGGTAATTCAATTTTCCTAAGCGATTATCATCCACTTGAGTCAGTAAGTAGTTATTGTCATATTGATAATGGCGTTCGGCTTGGTATTTTACTTGTTGCAACTGGTTTGGCGTTTCTTGTTCAGGTCGGATGATCTGCGAACTGAGCAATCCAACTTCATTGTAGTTTTTGGTTTGAATGAGACCATTTGCCAACATCCGTGCCGTTTCACGATGTAAGTCATCGCGCTGGAACGCCACCATGTCTTGTTGGTTAAAGGCGATGCCATAGATATGCCCTGAACCATAGCTGAGATTAGTTTGCACTTGTCCATCGGGGCGGATGGTTTTAGTTAAATTGCCTAACTCATCATATTCATAACGCAGTACTGCAGTCAGCGGCTTTAAATTTGGTACTTTGTAGTGCTGATGTTCACGTATCAATTGCCCCATCGGATTACGATAGAAATCGATCTGACTGACTGCATTTTTGGCTTGGCTTAGTTGGTTATTCAGGTTGTATTCAAATTCTTCAATTTGGCTATGTCCTGTTTGTAAATGAGTATAGGTTTTTGAAGCGATTGAGCCATCTGCATGATAACCCAATTGGGTCAGGATATTCGGTTGACGTATTTGGAACAGCTGACCGTTTTCATTGTAGCTATAATATTTTTCTTCGCCATCGAAAGCCTGTTCACGTGCCAATTGACCATAACGGTTATATTCAAATAAATATTCTGCATGGTTTTGATTGATCAGCTTTTGAATACGGCCTTGCTGATCCCATTGGTAGCCAATTTGATGACGGTTCGCATCTATACGCTGTTCGAGCAAACCCGCAGCGTTATAACGGTACTGCGTGCTTAAACCTTTGGTATCCGTATGCTTGAGCAAGCGCCCTTCTTCATCATGCTCAAATTGTTCTTTTAAACCATCAGGATAGACAATTGCTTTAAGCTGGCCTTTGTCTTTGCCATCTGTGCTGTAGATATATTTGACTTGCTGTGCATCAGCAGACTGCTGGGCCGTCAGTGCGCCTTCTTCATCATATTCCCATGCGCTTTCTTTACCTGAACAATCGCTATATGCGGTCATTTGCCCCAAATCATTGTATTGAATTTTTTTAGAGCCGCCTTTGGCATCAATGATTTCTACAACTTGATTATCGTTGTTGTATTTATATTGCGTGCTATAACCTAAAGGATTAATTTCCTTCGTTACATTACCGTCTGCATCGTATTCTTTTTTCCAAATATGACCTTCTGGATCTTTAGTTTCCGTCAAATTTCCTGCTTCATCATAGGCAAAACGGATGATGCCTCCATTCGGCTGTACAATTTTAATCAGCTGATCTTGCTCGTTATAAACTTGTTCGGTTTCTAGGCCTGCAAAATCAATTTGACGGGTAATACGTTTTTGACTGTCACGCGATAGCCATTTTTCACGGCCATCGGCTAAGCGTGTGCGATAGGTAAAACCATCTAAGTCAAAATAGTAATAGGTCGGCACATCATAAGCATCATATACAGCAACTTGGCGAAGTCGTGGATGCCACTCCAAACGGGTCTTAAAGCTGCCGTCATCAGCCCATTCTGCGATGGCTTTGGCATTCGCTTCTTTTGATTCATATCGAATATTATGCCCACGCCCTGTACGGTCGGTATAACGGGTCAGCTGATGCGCATCATTATATTCATAGCTGCGCACGTGACCATTTTGATCCACTGCCTGAATTAAATTACCTTGCGTATCATATTCATAGCGTGAAACTGGCTCTGCTTGCTCATCCACAAAGGCAGCAATGATTTTCACTTGTTCATTAAAGGCAAACTTGAGCTGGTGTTTGCCTCGCTTCAGTTGAAAATCAATACTTTGCAGATAAGCCTGCTGTTCAAATAGTAAATAACTTAAAGCAACTTTTTCATCTGTTTCTTCATTGAATTGCTGAATCAACTCATAGTGTTTTCCGTCATTTAAGCTGTGAAAATGGAAACTCCACGCTGAACCAAAATTCAGCAGCAAGACTTCATTTTCTAAAGGTTCTAACCTAAAGCCTTCATAGGGTGCAGTATGGGCCTTATACAAAGTGGGATTAGATAGCTGATATATATAAAAACGATCAATAAATTGATAATTCTCAGTATTTCAATTTTTTAACTTAAAAACTTTATAACCAAATATATATTAATTAGATAGCTTTTAAAAATATATCAAGGCAATAATGAACTAAATTTAGTTAACTCTCTCGATGACACTTTTCCACCTTTAAGTATAAAAACTTTATTAGTTTTATTATCAAAAGTAGAAGCCTGAATCATATTACCTTCTTCATCAATTTGCCAACTTCGACCTTTATCAAAACTAACCGCTGCTATATCTCTTTGATAAGGGTAGCTATTTGAATTTTTAAAACCTGAACTGTATAAAACTCGATTCTGACCCATATATAATTTACTCAACTGTAATGCATTTCCAATTTTTACTTTTTCAAGCCATTGATATTTATTTTGTTCATTTGGTGCGGCAACTAAAAAGGTAGTTTCAGTATCTACATGACCATAGGTTTTTTTCTCAAAATCATAAACCATCCCTAAAACGTAAAGTTTTTCCCCTTCACTATTAATATCCACAATATCTGATTTTGGTAGAGTGAGGATAGGTGAATATTGATCTATACGATTGTCTTTGGGATCATCACTCCACGGAAACTTATAAACCACACTTTGATATTGGCCTTGATGATCGAATAAATTAGAAAAATAAAAATCTTTGGTTTTCTCATCAAAATGATAGGAGTTAAAAAACTCATCCATTCTAAATTCATATTTCATCGCATTTAATTGGTCAACAATTTGCTTTGGCATATGGATTTGTATCCATGTTTTTCCTGCATCAGAGGTACGCCACAACGTCTTTTGCTCACCTATGGCATATCCATATACACCAGTTTCATCGAAAAGTACTTGTTTAACTTGTCTAAATGGCGGCCAACTTTTAAGTTGAGTAAAAGTTTCTCCACCATCTATCGATTTAAATATTTTATAACGTCGTGCTTTTCTAATTTGATCTTGTTCAGGAATCGTATCGACGAGTACATAATCTAAAAAATAGGTATTAATATAAATCGTGTTAAGATCAGCTGATTGCCACCATTGTCCAGTCTGAGCTGGTTCTTTAAATACTAATTTGTCTGGCTTTCCTTTTCCCCCTGATAACACCTCAACGGTCATACGGTTTAAAACTTGACTATTGTCTCTCATCCATTCTTCTTTATACTTTGAATCTATAAATTCACCTTTCTCATTTAAGATATCAACAAACTCAATTTTTTCTTGATTGATATAAAATAACAATGCTTTGTCTTTGTTTGCGTTAATCGCTAAGATCCCGCCATTAAAATTATTTTTAGCAAACTCAAATTCAGTTGCCCACATTAGACTGCATCCTGTAAAGAAAAAAAGACTGAGGAGAAAGATAAAGTACTTATTTTTGATCATGGCTTAATCCACAAAAATTGATCGTATGCGTTTTATGGTGTTATCAAATAAGAATTTAGCCGTTCCACCTATAAAGGGATAAACCACCTCTGCTACCTGTACCGCTTGATCCCATGTTTCAAAATCCATCCATTCTTGAAGATTCGGCTCAGCAATAATACGAAGTAAATCAGTAAACGGAATTTCTTGAATGCCACCATCTATATATGCTGGAACATGCGAATTAAATGCAAAAGTTTTAAAGTCTTTATCACTAAGTTCAACGGTTTGCTTTTTAAAAGTCATGTTCTGACTGGCTTTCGGTGCTAACTTACAAGGCAATTTAATCACATCGCCTTTATTATTTTGATCTAAACCAAGATCCATATATTTTTGTAAATATTTTCTGGCATTGACTAACCATCTTTTCCCCTCAGGGCTTTTCATACTTGGGAGTAAATAAGCACCAAAACGTGAACAGTAATAGTATCCATACGCACGATAATAAGTAGGCGGCAGATGCCCGCAAGTGGCTGTATGACGCTTCATAAAGTCAGCGTAACGTGACCAGTTTGGATCAGACCCATCTAATTTAAGCAAAGATTCTCTATTTTTGATGACCTTTAATGCAACCTCTAAAGCGAGTTGCCAACGTTCTTGTGTTTTTGTAACATCGATTAATACATCTGCATGATTTAAGAAATATCGGATATTAATTCCATTTTTATTAACGGTTTCGCCTTTTTTTATAGGATCATCTTTATAAGGAACATAGTAATAACCACAATTTCCATAAACATGGTCTAGTGCCATATTCACAACAGTATTGCATTTTTCTTGTGGATTCACATAGACCTTAGCAACACTATTATTTCCAACTGGTGTCAAACTTTGATTTATACTTTTCTTTTGTTCAGACATCTCATTTCCAGAACTAATTATGATCGTCAATAAATTCAATAGAGTTTATTTTTAACTGTTTAGAAGACAAAGCTGTCTCTGTGTAACCCTTGTCGTCAGTAGTCCCCTCTAACTCACTGCCATCACTTAACGTTAAGAGATATTTAGTATTTTTAACTGCAATATTTTTTACTTCATCAAATACCTTAACTTTTAGATCATAGAGCTGATTTCCTATAATACTTTTATCCACCGATTCGCCAGATTTAAAAGCATGCTGTCCAGCTTTAGACTCATTAATACCACTAGTTTTAGAATAAATTCCTGTATCTTTTATACTGATTTGAGAGCTCCCACCCGTAATCACGACTTCTGTCGGACTTGTAATGTAAACCTTTCCTTCTGTCGATTTAATTGTTAAGTCTTTTCTCGAAATAATATCTAAAGCATTAGAAATTGATTTAATTAAAATTTTACCCACACCTGTGATTAAACTTGCATCTTCTCTTGCTGCAAAGAGACTAATTTTTTTACTCGCTTGAGCAATTAGGCTATTTTGAGTAGAAATATTGATGCTTTCACCTGCACTATGAACCATAAAGCCTTTCGCCACAGTATGGATATTTTCTTCACTATTTATTCCTATATTCTTTGGTGAAGCTAGAACCATCACAGCCGATTTGAATGCATTCGCTTTTTCTAAATCTTCAGTTGAAAGCTGTTCAATAAATTCTTGGAACTTGCTTAAAATTTCTAGCGATGTACTTTCCAACTCTACAGCCGTCTTATTCAATGCTGTTGCTTGGTTCAAGCTCTCTAAAAACTGCTCTTGAGTCATTTTTAGCTGTAGATGATCTTTAGATGCTTTAATTTGCTGATAAGTACTTAGTAGTAAACCTTGTCCAGCTCGTACTGCCCCCCATTGATCTGTCCGCAGCTCAAAACCTTCACCCCGATCTTTACTTTCTGCTTTATCTTTTGGATGACTGAGCTTACCGAGGTTCAGTTGGCTCGCACCATGACTACTTTGCAGCTGGGTACTAATTTGCCCCGTGGTGTCATCAAAGCGTAATTGACCAAAACCCTCTCCCGCCACTTCTTTGGAACGAATTCCCGCAAGTTTTTTGGTATCTGGTAATTGTCCTTTATTGTCAAATTTAGTGGGACTACGCTGCGCTTCATGAATACGACCCACGACAAAAGGTCGGTCAATGTTGCCATCAAAGAAATCAACGACGACTATTTCACCAACTCGAGGTAAGAAGCGTGCACCATAACCTTCGCCGGCCCAAGGGGTCACCACATCAACCCAAGCCGAGTCTGTGTCATTATTGTTCGCACCTGCACCACCATCATGGCTATGATCATCAGAACGGGTAAACAAGAAACGGACTTTTATCCGCCCCCATTCATCAACATGGATTTCTTCACCGGCAGGCCCCACAACTTTAGCACGCTGCGGATGTGTTACTGGTCGATGTGTAAGTGGATTAAATTCAGGAACGGTCGTAATATTTCGACGTTGCAAAGCCAAGGTATTGGCTTGGCGTTCATCCGCATCGCTTTGTTTGACTTGCCACTGACTTTGATGGATTAACTGCGTCACTTGATCGGTTAAGTCTTTGGGTAAATTATTTTGGTTATAAAAAGACTTAGATAAAATCAAAAACTCTTGATCGGCACCACGATGCTGGTCAATCTCTGGATGCTCATCCAATTTGAACCAGTAACCAACTTGTGTATCACGCACGGTACTTTTGGCAATAAATTGTTTGGCTTGAGCTGCATAATAATCACTAAAATTTTGATTGAGACGTTCAACTTGAGCACTATTAGAGGCAGTTGCAGCATCTTCACCATTCAGATCTTGTATCCAGGCAGGGCTCACATGCCATGCCTGCTCTAAGCTTAAGCTCGCATTATCTTGATTTTGACTATGTAGGTGCTTGCTTTGTACTGAACCACCACCTTCGTCCTGTTCAAGCACATCCGCCTGCCATCGTTGCACATGTACCGACGTCGGTTGCAGACTACGCTGACCGATAAAACTGGTCATACTGTCATTTTTTTCAGTCGCACTACTGCGATGAAAACGGATATTACGTCGCTCTAAAGCTTGATATTGACTATTATCATCAATCAAACGTAGCTTTTGGGCTGCTATGGGTGTCGCAGACGATGTTACAAAAGATTGAGCTTCATCAACCAACCAATGAATGCCTTCACTGCGTAGTAAGCGAGTAATAAAATCATAGTCGGTTTCATTACTTTGCATCATGAATGGTCGAACGTCATACTCTTTTTTTAAGCCACTTAAGTCCAAACTTAAGCTCGCTGCAAAAAGTGGGCTCTTTTTTTGCCATTCCTTAAAAATAATCTCGACCACATCTTTGACCGATTTATTCATAAACACGCGGCTATTACGACGCTTATGCCACAATGCCGTTGCATCTTCTAAAGTCAACTTATATAGCGTTAATGCACCATCACTTTGGCCTTGAAATGCTTCTGTAATGATCCCGGTAATACGAAAAAGTTGACCCGCATCGGTTACCTGATCGATTGCGACTTATGTACCAATAAATTGTTTCAGTTCGAGCGTGGCAGAAGTTGAGAGACAGATGAGCTGGACATTCAAACCTTCACTTAAGGCATGTTCCCCATCAATGCGTTGTAAAAATACCGCCTGATTTAATGTCGAATTTGAAAATTGAATGTGCAAAGCACGTTTTTGTGGACTAATGCCCAATTTCTCAAGTGCAGAATAAATATTGTTCAGCATGTTTATTATCAAAAATCGATTTTTTATAAAATACGGCGGTATTTAATCAAGAAAATTCATATATTCCAAGGCTTCGGCGCCTAACTTTGTTTGGCTTTATGTAAGCGAAAAGCCCCTTATTGATGGAAAAAGAGACGCATCCACCTCGATACGTCTCTTTCGTTTAATCCAGCTCAACTCAAACCCAATACTATTAAGTTACATTTAAAAAAGCGTGAATATTTTCCAATTGCGCTAACGCCTCAAGATGTCCTTGTAAAGCCGCTTTTTGCAAATGTTGTTCTGCAATTTTAAGATCGCTCTCTACCCCGATGCCATGAATATATAGATAAGCCAACTTTCCAAAATATGTTAAAAGGCTAAGTGGATTTCATCAAACTCAGGTTTCTACAAAGTGTAGTGTAATCTGGTGCTGTCCAATCTAGACCGCATAGTTTAATCAGGCTTTGAACAGAGCCAGTGACCATGCGTAAAGACAGACGAAATAGAAATTTAATCATTAAGCAGCATTGGATTGCTGCATCAGAATAGGTTTGATTTCACCCGTGTTTATCAATGGACGGAGCAACCATTGGGTCGCTGAATCAAACCAAATTGATATATTTCCTCGATTGATCAAGGCTTTATTGTAGGTGGACAATTGGATGTACGATAGATTTTTTGGTGTGAGCTTATGAGTATTATATTACTGAATAAACCCTTAGAGGTAGGTTTGTGCAACAAAGTCCAATTAGATTAAGTTAGGTTTAATAAGTTTAATATATTTCTTTAAATGCTATGTCCAGTGCGTCATCAACAGATTTATCTTGTTGTACAACAATTTGTCTAACTTTTCTTAGCTTCAGTCAGATATAAGACACGCCCATCTTCCTGCATGACACGGGTATGTTCTAAATAATACAGAATTGCTCTTTTTGAATGTAGAATCGCTTTTAGATCAGATGGATTAAGTTATTCCATTTATTTTCTCCTTTTGAATATTTAATCAAAAAAATTGCATAAAGAAGTTAGTAATTTAGCAATACGACAAGTTATGACGTTTAAAATGATTACTTATAGTGCAAATTAAATGATTCTAAATCAGAGTAGGAAATTTAATATATATCTACTATAATAAATAAATATAGCCAAAATAGAAACTAATATTTTATTTTAATACATATATGAATCAATATTGCACACTTCAAATTTTTCAAAATAACGAATGGCAAGATTGCGCTATCGTTGAATTAATTGCTAATCAAGAGCAAGGCTGGAGAGCATCTACACGAACGTCATACTTATTTGAATATGCTATTGAACATATGGATTTAAGGGATGGTCATGCTCTATCATTCCAATTTCCAGTCAATGTACAAAACAACTTAGAAAACCAATGGCCAGCATTTCTCATGGACTTGCTACCTCAAGGTTATGGGCGAAAGGAGCTTTTAAATCAGCTGGGTTTTTCAATTAATGCAGAAGAACAAGCTGATTGGCCCCTACTGAAATCTGGGGCAGGTAATCCTATTGGTAATCTACGAATTAAAGAAGCTTATGACTGGCTTCAAGATCATTTTCCGACAGTGAAACCTCGTGGATTTAGCCTAAGCGAAATAATTGAAAGGAAAGAAGATTTCATTGAGTCACTTGCATCATATGGCTTATTTGTTGCTGGTTCTTCAGGTGTTCAAGGTGAATGGCCTAAACTATTACTAACACAAGGATATGATGGTCTGTTTTATTTAGATCACAGTCTTCCAGATGAACTAGCAGCAAAGCATTGGCTAGTTAAATTTAGTCGTGGAAATGATCAAAAACTGGAAAAAATACTGTTACATGAAGCAATTTACATGAAAATAGCTCGGTATTTAGGTCTAAGAGTGTTCAAGGACTTGGAACTTCACCAGAGAACGCTATTTATTCCACGTTTTGATCGCCAAATTATCAATGGTAAAGTCGAAAGAGTTGCACAAGAAAGCCTAGCCTCTTTAAGTGGTAAAGCTGGATTTGGCGTTAAAATGACACATAATCAAATTTGTACATTGATCATGGAATGTTGCTCATCACCAAAAGCTGAAATTTTTGAATATTTGAAACGAGATATCGCTAATGTTGCATTAGGAAATAAAGATAATCATACCCGTAATACCGCAATTCAACGTTTAAATGACGGCACAATTCAATTAACACCCCTCTTCGATTTTGCACCAATGTGGCTTCATCCTGACGGAATTGCACGTACTACACGTTGGGAAAAAGATGACCATGGAGGAATGCCTATATGGGGATCTGTCATAACGCAAATAGAAGAATGTACAGGAATAGATTCAACTGAAATTAAACATACAATGATTCAACAATTGCCACTGTATGAAAATTTGCTCGATGAAATGAAAAAAATAAATATAGATGATGAGATTCTACAAAATAGTCATCATCGTATATTGAATATATGCCAACAGATTCAGGAGCTTTCTAATGGATAAACGTTATAAGCCTATGACGGCAATCGAGCAAATGAATAAACGCTTACAAGTCTTAGAAAATATAAATAACAATCCTGAGTGGCAAATTTACCAGATTGCATCATACATTAGAAAAGAACTACATTTAACATTAAATGAAATGAGTAAAATTACTAAAATTGCACCACAGACTTTACAGAAAATGGAGCAACCTGATAGTAATCCAACATTAGATTCTATAAATAAGTTGTTAAATGCATTTGGTTTAAAATTTATTATTAAATCAAAATAGTTTAATTTAAATTACCTATAAACTAGATTTTGATTTATTTTCTAAATAGTCACCCCACCACTGCATCATATCAGCTCTTTGTTGAATATAATCTGCATGGTTATAACTAGCACGTGTTTTATTCTTATCTACATGTGAAAGCTGAGCCTCAATCCAACTATCTTGAAATAAGCCAGAATCATTTAAAATAGTACTGAATGTTGATCTTAAACCGTGTGAGGATAGCTCATTTTTTTTGTATCCCATCTTACGAATGGCTGAATTTATTGTGTTAAAATGCAATGGCTTATCTTTAATTTTTGGGCTGGCAAAAACATAACGATCGCCTTGTGACCACTCTAGTGCAGATCTAACAATGCTCACTGCTTGCGATGATAATGGAACTAAAAAATCAGGAATATCATAACCTGCTATCACTTTTCGACGATATTGCTTG
Organism: Acinetobacter amyesii; assembly: GCF_023499985.1. Taxonomy (NCBI): domain Bacteria; kingdom Pseudomonadati; phylum Pseudomonadota; class Gammaproteobacteria; order Moraxellales; family Moraxellaceae; genus Acinetobacter; species Acinetobacter amyesii. The sequence goes on from NZ_JAMCOU010000024.1 coordinate 16,227, forward strand.
ATATGTAAAGCAGGTATTTTCCAAAGATTGTTATCAAAATCAAAATGATGAGGTTCTGCAGACAATAACTCTGCCCCCCTGACTCCAGTATATAATTTAAATAGGATTGCTTTTTTTATAATCGGATCTGTATTTAGTTGAGTTATTCTAAGAATAAAATTAGAAATTTCTTCATCTTTTAAATAGGGATAATTTTTCTTTAATTTCCCTTTCAATAATATTTTATTGAGACCATAAGCTTGATTATAATCACAGTATCCCATTGCAACTGCAAAATCATAGATTTGATTTAAATAGCTATACGCTTTTTTTACAGGTTCCTTAACTCCCCTATTTTCAATCTGCTTAATTACCTTAACTAAATCAGTTCTTTTAATTTTGCTAAAATCTATATCACCAATAACGGGATAAATGTCATTTATTAAACATGCATTCGCCAATTGGATTACACCACCACGTGGTTGATCTTTAAATGAATTATTTGTTTTAAACTCTAACCATTCTTCACAAACAACTTTAAAAGTTTGAATTTTCTCCTGAACTAAATTTTGTGTAGAAAATTTAGTTGCCTTATAGGAGTCTCTGGCCACTCTAGCCTCTTTGAGATTCATCTCAGGATATGTACCTAGAGTGACTCGTGGTCTTTTACCCGTTTCTGCAACTGAATATCGATAACTCCAAGACTTTTTTCCATTAGGATCGACTTTTAAGCTTAAACCATCATCATCAGCTAAAAAGTAAATTTTTTCTTTTGGATATGACTTTCGTACTTGTGTTTCCGTAAGACTCATAAATTTTTATAAACCAGCATAATGATCCCCATTATCTAAATTATATCAAAAATAAGCATTATTATGTGATGCGTAATATACGCATCACATAATAATTTATATATATGTTTTTTATGAATATTATTCTGAGTTTATAAGTTGAGTTAACCAAAAAAGTAACCACTGTTAAAATCTGTATTAAGCAACAAAAATTAGTAATAGTTAATCATTACTCTGCAATGGGTTTGTTTTAAAGACCTCGCAACCAAGCCTTTTTTACTCAAACGGGTGTCGGTACTTTAATTGCGGAAGGTAAAGAAGTCCGTAACTTTGGCGGTAAAGACTATATTTTAGAACAGACCATCACCACAGATATTGCCTTGGTTAAAGCCTATAAAGCAGATAAAGCTGGCAATTTAATCTTTAGAAAACTGCGAGAAACTTTAATTCCGAATGTGCAATGGCCGGCAAAATGACGGTGGTTGAAGTTGAGCAGATTGTCGAAATTGGTGAGCTAGATCCAGATGATATCCATTTACCCGGCATCTATGTCAACCGCTTGGTACTCAATACTGCGCCCAATAAACGCATTGAACAAATGACCCTAAAAGTGGAGGCTTAAATCATGGCTTGGACACGTAATGAAATGGCGCAGCGCGCAGTACAAGAGCTTGAAGATGGTTTCTATGTAAATTTAGGAATTGGCCTTCCAACGCTGGTTGCAAATTATATTCCTAATGATATGAATGTCTGGCTTCAATCTGAAAATGGCTTATTGGGTATTGGTGAGTTTCCAACGCAAAAAACCGTTGATGCAGATTTAATTAATGCTGGAAAACAAACGGTGACGGCACGTTCAGGTGCTGCCTTTTTTTCCAGTTCTGAATCCTTTGCTATGATTCGCGGCGGTCATGTCAATGTGGCAATTTTAGGAGCGATGGAAGTTTCAGAAAGCGGTGACTTAGCCAACTGGATGATCCCGGGTAAAAAAGTCAAAGGTATGGGCGGTGCAATGGATTTGGTTGCAGGTGTACAAAAAATTGTTGTTCTCATGGAGCACTCAGCAAAAGATGGCAATCCCAAAATTTTAAAACAGTGTACGCTTCCATTAACCGGTAAAGGTGTGGTCAACAGAGTGATCACAGACCTTGGAGTTTTAGATATTACCCCTGCTGGAGTTGAGCTTGTTGAGCTTGCTAAAGATGTAAGTTTGGAACACATTCAGAATGCGACGGGTGTAGAGTTAATGACAAAAAATATAAAAGTTGCTTAATTCTATAAATATTTTTTTGCAATAAAAAAGCCCACTTTTACAGTGGGCTTTAATGTGTTGACTTAACAACAAATCTTGGTAGGTATATCCAGACTCGAACTGGAGACCTCTACGATGTCAATGTTCTGGAAAAATTGAGAATATCAACAAAAGATTAATTAAAGTGAGATACAAGTTGTCTACAACGTAATTCCAAAAAAACAAATCTCTCATTTGAAAAAGATGAATTTCGTCTGCTCAGGCAAAAGCTTATATTTTTTCCATCATCATTCCCCCAAGTTTTGATGATAGGCATATAGGTATTTACTTCTCAGGAGCCGTTCATGTTCAAAGAAGAGCAGCAAATATTTGCACGAGATGGCGTAGTGATTCTGCGCGGTCTTTTTAAAGATTGGATAGATGTTTTGGAACAAGGCGTTGCCGTCAATGAACAAAACCCAGGTCAATGGTTTCGTGACTATACGCCGGGGCAAACAGAGGGCCGCTTTTGGGCGGACTACTGCAATTGGCAGAGAATTGAGGCTTTTGACCAATTTATTCGTAAGAGCCCCGCGGCCGATATTGTAAAAAACATTATGAATGCGCAAGCGGTACGTATGTTTCATGAGCATGTTTTGGTAAAAGGTACTGGCTCAGCAAAAGTGACACCTTGGCATCATGACGCGCCTTATTACCCTGTAAATGCAAAGCAAACCTTAAGCTTATGGATTCCGCTTGATCCGATTTCACGCGAGTCCAGTATTGAGTTTGTGGCGGGTTCACATCTCTGGGGCAAACACTTTAAAGCTCAGGGCTTTAATGGCGAATATTATGAACATGAAGGCGCTAAAGAAGAGATGCTGCCAGATATTGACGCTCACCGTGAGGACTACAGCATTCTCGGCTGGGAACTGGAACCCGGTGATGCGATTGCCTTTGACTTTCGGACTATACACGGCGCACCAGGCAATAGCTCGAAACAGCATGCACGCCGTGCGGTCTCTTTCCGCTGGTTAGGCGATGATGCCGTTTATGTCGATCGAGGCGGAAAAACCTCTCCACAATATCCGCATTTGATCGACAAATTACAGACGGGCGATGCCCTGCCTGAGGATGAATTTCCGTTCGTGGCTTGACCATTAATTTTTAAAGGTCCCTCCTGATACCAATGCTGACCCATTTTCAGCATTGGTTTTTTTATGCGCTTATGAACTTGCGAAAAATGTGTAAAAAACTTAAAAATAAATCTCATATATAACAAGATCAGCAAAAACATGAGCTATAACGGCAGCTGCCTATGCGGCGATGTCCAATTTCAGGTACTGCAAGACATCCATACCATTTATCATTGCCATTGCAGTTTATGCCGTAAACAAAGCGGTACGGGTGCAAATGCCGCATCACTTATCCACTGCAGCGCTTTTCAATGGCGCCAAGGCCAAGAACAGATTCAAAGCTATTATAAAGCTTCAGGTTTTACTTCTTACTTTTGTTCTCACTGCGGCTCTCCACTTCCAAATACTGTACGCAATACCGATTGGATCTGGATTCCACTCGGCCTATTAGCTCAAAGCCCTGCCATATCAACCCGCTTAAACTTTTGCCTCAGTTCTAAAACTGCATGGCAAATACCCTCTGAAGCAGATCAAAGCTTTGATCACTTGCCGAAAATGAGTGAACTCAATGCATTTTTTAAAAGACAGTTGAATCCACAATCAAAAAAGCCCTGAATCATTCAGGGCTTTTAGGTTGGACTGAAGCTTTATTCACTAAAATGAATTACGGTACGAATCGATTTTCCTTCGTGCATCAAATCAAAAGCTTCATTAATTTGTTCTAAGCCCATAGTGTGCGTGACAAATGGTTCGAGCCGAATCTCTCCTTTCATCGCATCTTCTACCATGCCTGGCAGCTGACTGCGGCCTTTTACCCCGCCAAAGGCTGTACCTTTCCACGTGCGTCCCGTCACCAGCTGGAATGGGCGTGTTGAAATTTCCTGCCCTGCTCCTGCTACACCAATAATCACGGACTGTCCCCAGCCACGATGTGCAGACTCAAGCGCCGAACGCATGACATGGGTATTACCGATACATTCAAAGGAATGATCAACTCCCCAGCCTGTCATTTCCACAATCACTTGCTGAATCGGCTGTTCATAATCTTTAGGGTTTAAAAAGTCTGTTGCGCCAAACTCTTCTGCAAGCTTGAACTTTTCAGGGTTGGTATCCACCACAATAATACGGCCTGCTTTGGCTTGGCGCGCACCTTGCACCACTGCCAAACCGATACCGCCTAAACCGAATACCGCAACCGTGTCGCCTTCTTGCACTTTAGCTGTGTTATGCACTGCGCCTATCCCTGTTGTTACCCCGCAGCCCAGCAGACAAACGTGTTCAGGATTCGCTTCAGGGTTAATTTTAGCCAAAGAAACTTCAGCCACAACTGTATATTCAGAAAAGGTTGAACAGCCCATGTAATGGTAAATAGGCTCGCCATTATATGAAAAACGTGTTGTACCGTCTGGCATCACACCCTTACCTTGTGTTGCACGTACCGACACGCACAGGTTAGTTTTACCTGATTTACAGAACAATCACTCGCCACATTCAGCTGTATACAATGGAATGACGTGATCACCAGGTTTTAAACTGGTCACGCCCTCACCGACTTCAACCACAATGCCCGCACCCTCATGCCCCAGCACCGCAGGGAAAATACCTTCAGGATCTGAACCTGACAGCGTAAAAGCATCGGTATGGCAAACACCAGTATGGGTAATTTTAATCAAGACTTCTCCTGCCTGCGGCGGAGCAACATCCAGTTCTACAATTTTCAGTGGCTGGCCTGGACCAAATGCGACAGCTGCTCGTGATTTCATTTTGTACCCTTCTTTACTGAATGATTTATTGCCCAACCAATGTTTTAAAACTGTTTTTTTGAACAATAAATCAAAATTACAAACTTAAATTTCTTGTGCCTTTTATATGAAAATCACGCTGTGCAAGCAATTCGGTTTTTTTGATGCACTTGTTTTGCTTATATGATTTTCTCTTTTCTTTACCACTATCTATAGTCAATTCATCGAAACAGATGTCTAGGTATGAAACGGAAAAAGTTTCAGCACTGGGCTAAATACAGCGTACTTACACCAGCGTGCATGTAGGAAGGATGAATAATATGAAATTAAATAATTTGACTGTGGATACGGTTGTAGTGGGTGCAGGCCAAGCAGGAGTTGCGATGAGTGAGCATTTAAATGCGCTAGGCATTTCTCACGTCGTTTTGGAAAAAAACCGTATTGCTGAAGCTTGGCGTACACGCCGCTGGGATTCATTAGTCGCAAATGGCCCTTGCTGGCATGACCGCTTTCCAAATATGGAATTTGACGCGGACCCTGACAGCTTTATTCATCATGACCAAGTCGCAGACTATTTCCAAAACTATGCAGAAAAGTTTAACTTGCCGATTCATACCGGTGTTGAAGTATTCAAAGTTTATAAAACCGATCAGCGCCTTGGGTTTACAGTAGAAACCTCCGAAGGCACGATTTATACGCAGCGCTTAGTATCAGCAACAGGCGCATTTCAAAAAGCAGTGATTCCTCCCGTCGCTCTGCAAAAACCTGAGTTTTACCAAATCCATTCAGACCAATACAAAAACCCGCAGCAGCTGCCTGAAGGTGCTGTTTTAGTGATTGGTTCAGGTTCTTCTGGTGTGCAGATTGCAGATGAAATCAACCGTTCTGGTAAAAAAGTTTATCTATCTATCGGTCAACATGAACGTCCGCCGCGTACTTACCGCAACCGTGACAATGTATGGTGGCTAGGCGTACTTGGCGGCTGGGACTTTATGCGTACAGATAAAGGGCCGCTCAAAGGTTTAGCCGTAAGCGGCGCGCATGGCGGTATAAATATTGATTTCCGCGCCTTAGCAAAACAAGGCATTACCCTATTGGGCATGACCGATTCATTTGACGGTCAAAAAATTCAATTCAAAGCTGACCTGAAACAAAACCTTGAATCTGGTGATGCTGCGCTGCATGCCTTTTACGACCAAGCAGATGAATATGTGCGTGCCAATGGCCTCGACCTGCCTGCTGAACCGCAAGCGCGTCAGCTGCTGCCTAACCCAGAATGCGTAACGCAGCCGATTTTAGAGCTGGATATGCAAGCCGCCAACATTACGAGCGTCATTTGGGCTTCAGGCTTCAGTTATGACTTTGACTGGCTGCAAGTCAATGCCTTTGATGAGCAAAAAAAACCGAAACATAAACGAGGCATTTCAGATGAACGCGGGATCTATTTCCTTGGTTTGCCCTATTTGACTGGTCGCGGTTCAAGCTTTATTTGGGGCGTTTGGCATGATGCTAAATACATCGCTGAACACATTGATATTCAACGTAAATACCAAGAATACCAAACCGATAAAAATCTACTCAAAAACACCGCCTAATTTCTACCTTTATGCACACATGAATCTCTCTCCATTTATGTGTGCATTTTTCATTCAATCTCTGTTCAGCTTTGCTCTGACCATTTCAAAATTGAGGATATGATGACCACCATTTTAAAATCAAAAATTACAGATAAGTGTGCATGGATCGGGGCAGAGATTGCCGAAAAAACCGATTGGATCTACCACTTATCACCACATGTATTAAGCATTTTTGATCACAGCCTGCAAGTATTGGCGGCAAAAAACTTAGCTGCGCCCAATTTTGTAAAATCGGATGTCGTCATTCAGGATGACGCTTTTTTAAAGGAAATTGCCTATATTTCTAATGAATTGGAAAACGGCTACGGTTTCATTGTGATTCGCGGTTTAGACCCAGAAAAATACAATGAACTTGAAATGAGCAATATTTACTATTTGATGGGTTTATACATGGGAAACAGCGTGACACAAAATGCACGCGGCGACCTCATTGGTTATGTCGAAAACATAGGTGATAAAAGCAAAAAAATGACCCGTGTTTATGAAACCAACAGCTATTTGCCCTACCATGCGGACTTAAGTGATGTCGTTGGTCTGCTCTCAATTCGTAAAGCTAAAACTGGCGGCCTCAGCAGCATTGTCAGCTCATCTACGGTTTATAACCGTATTTTAGAACAATATCCCGAATACTTAGGCTATTACTATCACCCAGCTTGGTATGACCATTTGGGAGAAACCGAACCTTCACTGAGTCCGATTTTCAGTTATTTTGACGGTAAATTGGCCTGCCGCTACTTACGCTATTATATTGAATTAGGCCATGACCGCAGAAACGTTCCACTGTCCCAAGTACAAATGGATGCCCTGAATATTTTTGATGAAATTAGCCATGATCCAAGCTTAAGGCTCGATATGATGTTAGAACCGGGCGATATTCAGTTCTGTAATAACTACTGTGTCATGCATTCGCGCACTTCATTTGAAGATTATGATGAAGCTGATAAGCGCCGCAAACTTTTACGCCTCTGGCTGCAAATGCCAAATGCGCGCAAGCTTGCGAAAGACTTCCCAGGTCGTAACGGCATACCGAAAGGTTTAGGCGAGGTAGCTTAATTTATAAAACTGAAAAGAGGCGTTGGTCGCCTCTTTTTTATTCCTTCATTTTAGTGTTAACAGCTTTGAAACTATTCTGCATATTCTTCTAATGATGGACCTAAAATCTAACAAATTAATGGCAGTGAATCATATCTAACTTGTCCCATTTAAATTGGTTCTAACTTCCGCATTTCGTATAATCGCCATTATGTTCAATCGATGATAAAAGGCTCGATTCATAGAATTATTCATTTAGAAGTTATAGAGGGTTCATCATAAACCCGTAAAATAAAGTCATTAAAATCAATTAATTGATATATCCCCCTCTGTTTGTAGAAGAAAATATTTACTTCTAAATATTCAGCTTTATAACATTTTGTTCTATCCATTTTTTTTATAAAATTTGGAAATTGCTTTTTAAATGGAAAATAGGGTCTAACGAAGTTCTGGCTCTTTAAACCATCAACTAAAAAATAATAACTATCTATCGAGGTATATGCTCCTGTAGATTTTCTTGAATAAGGCTTATAACCGAGATAACAAATTTCTCCGACTTTAAAGTTTCCTTGTTCATATTGTTTATCTACCATTTTTGATACAAAGATAGAAAATAAAATATTAAAAATTAATAATAATAAAAATAGTAAAAATCCTCCAATTAAAAGCACTCTTCTATGATAAAGATCCATTAAAAATCCCTTTCAAATTAGTAAGCCTCTTTCATAAATCAAAAAACGAACAGTCTCTTGCTGATTATTTGTACCGAAGAATTTTAAATATTCATGCATAATCTGCGGATGAAATATATCGATTCAAAGAAGCTTTCTGAAAC